>JASHPP010000648.1 GCA_030038035.1 Trebonia sp. | reverse complement strand
CCCGGCCGGCCCGCAGCGGCGCCGGGACCGGGGCAGCGGACGGGGACGTGAGTGCCTCCCATGGCGCTCCGGAGGTCCGCTACAACCCGAGCGACCCGGTGACGCAGGCCGAGCGCGAGGCGCTGAAGCTTGCTGTGCAGCGTCCCGCGCTGTGCGGACCCGCGTTCGACGCGCTCGGGGCCGAGGCGTTCACCATTCCCGTGCACGCGGCGGTGTTCGGCCTCGTCGCCGGGTGCGGCGGCGCGGGCGTGGCGTCCGGCGGCAGGGAGTGGGCGGAGCGGCTGCGCGAAGCCGCCCCCGACGACCGGGTGCGCGGGTTCGTGACCAGCCTCGCCGTGGAACCGCTGCGAGCGCCGCGGCCCGACGGCGAGGCAGATGCCCGGTACGCGGACGCGGTCCTGGCGCGCGTCGAGGAACTGTCGGTCAGCAGGGAGATCGCGGCGATCAAGTCGCGGCTGCAGCGGCTGAACCCGGTGGAGGAAACCGCCGCGTACAACCGGATGTTCGGTGATCTCGTGTCGCTGGAGCAGCGCCGCAAGGGGCTGTCAGACCGCGGCTCAGGTGCACTGTAATCGCTGCGTACACAGACAGGGCTGATCGCGTTACTACCCTCGAGGTGACAATATTAGAACCTCGCAACGCCTGTTTCGTGACGCACACTTATCTGCATGAGCCTTACGGCTGCGCCCCCGGTTGATCAGGTAACAGACCTTGTTGCGCGTGCCAGGGAACGCGGGGCGGTCGCGATGGCCGAGCTCACGACGACGTTCGATCGCTGTGAACTCCCAGCGGACGCCGTCGAGGGTGTTCTCCGGCTCCTCGCCGATGAGGGCGTCGAAATCATCGAGACCCCCCAGGAAGAACCGGATGACGCCAGACGCGAGCCCCAGGACGGCGCCAGACGGGCCGTCACCGGCGACCTGGTCCGCATCTATCTGCGTGAGATCGGCCGGGTGCCGCTGCTCACCGCGCAGGATGAGGTGGATCTGGCCAAGTCGATCGAGGCCGGCCTGTTCGCCGAGGAGAAGCTCCAGGGCGGTCGCACGGTGTCGATGGAATGCAGCAGCAGCTTGCTCTCCGACCTCGCGCAGCTCGCGAGCGACGGCATGCGGGCCAAGCAGCGGCTGATCGAGGCCAACCTGCGGCTCGTGGTGTCGATCGCCAAGCGGTACATCGGGCGGGGCCTGGTCTTCCTCGACTTGATCCAGGAGGGCAACCTCGGGCTGATCCGCGCGGTGGAGAAGTTCGACTACACCAAGGGCTACAAGTTCTCCACGTACGCCACGTGGTGGATCCGGCAGGCGATCACCCGCGCGATCGCGGACCAGGCCCGCACGATCCGGATCCCGGTGCACATGGTCGAGACCATCAACAAGATGGCGAGGATCCAGCGCCAGCTGCATCAGGACCTGGGACGCGAGGCCACCCCGGAAGAGATCGCGGACGAGATGGGGCTGAGCCCGGAACGCGTCGCCGAGATCCAGCGCATCGCCCAGGAACCGGTGTCGCTGCAGTCGCCGATCGGCGAGGAGGACTCCGATCTCGGTGACTTCATCGAGGACGCCGACGCGGTGGTGCCGATGGAGGCGGCGGCGTTCATCATGCTTCAGGATCAGCTGGAGCAGGTGCTGGACAACCTGTCGATCCGCGAGCAGCGCATCATACAGCTGCGGTTCGGGCTCACCGACGGGCATCCGAGAACGCTCGAAGAGGTCGGCAGGGAATTCGGCGTGACCCGCGAGCGCATCCGGCAGATCGAATCCAAGACGCTCGCCAAGCTGCGCCATCCGAGCCGGGCGCAGATGCTGCGCGAATACCTGGCCTAGCTTTCACCGCTGAATCAGGAATTTCAGCGGCGTTATGCGCTGAGGTCTTCGGGTGTTGAGTTCGGGGCGCATGTGGGGGGCGGAGCCCCCCGCAGGCCTCAATACCTGGGCTTTTGGGTGCGGAGGTATTGGGAGGAGCCCCAGCGCGTGCTGGTTTTGGGGGGAATGCGGGGGCGGAGCCTCCCGCACGTCTCAATACCGGGAATTGTCGGTTCCGTCAGTGAGAATGGGACCGTGGGATCTGGCGTCAAGGTTGGCAGCCTGCTTCGGGAGGCGCCGTTCGGCCTGCACGCGCGCTTTGGTGAGCGGGTCGAGGGCCGGGTCTGGTTTCACCTGGTGGCGCTCGCAGCGATGACCAATACGGGCGATCCCGTCATCGTCGGCGGCAAGGGGCCCGGGCGCGGGAATTACGGCCTTGTTCCCGCCGACAGCTACCGCAACTATGCCGGCCTGGTAACCGGAAACACCACAGACGACGACTTCACCGATCTCGCCGTCCGCGCCACCATAGGCGCGTCCCCGCCGCGGCACCTGCTCGACGTGGAGGGCGCGCTGGTCGTCAGGTTCAATCCCAGGGAAGTCGCCGAGTGGGTCGAGCACATCGCCAGGAACGCGATGAGCTTCGGCGGGCCGATGGACGACACGGCCAGGGACTACGCACAGCGGATCGCCCCGTTCACGACGCTCACCGACGAGGACCTGGCGGAACTCGATGCCTTCCCCGGCGACGAGGACGAGGCCGCGCGGCTGCGCTAGCTGTGGCGGCGGTCGGCCGCGGCGACAGCACCGTTGCCCGACCCCCCCGCGTCGCCGTCCGGCCCCTTGTGGCCGTTGCGCTGGCGCATGCCCGGCACGCGGTCGCTGACCTTGTCCTTGGCGGTGCTGGCCAGCTTCGGCACCCGGTCCTGCAGCCCGTCGGTAACCTTCTGCCTGGCCGTCTTGGCGAGCCCGGCGGCCTGGGCCTGAACCGCGCCGGCTGCCTGCTGCGCCGCCGGGCTGTCGGCCACGCGGCGGCCGACGGCCTTGATCTGCTCATAACGCTCGCGGCCCGCCCGCGCGCCGAGCACGAAGCCGACCGCCAGTCCGCTGAGGAATGTGACTCGATACCGATGCATCTGGACCTCTCCGGAGCACGTCATCCGCGCCGTCGCCGTGGTGCCGGCGGCCCTGATGGGCTGCGGTGCCGACGCCCGGATGGCTGGTTGTCCCGCGCTTGGCTGACTTCCCGGGTCATGCCCACCCGAAACGCGGTTATGCTCCCCGCCGCCTCGTCGTCCGGGCGTGTGCGATCGTTTATCCCGCGGGTGCGCTACCCTTGTGCGCGCGGCGCAGAACGGCCCGGGAGACCGGCTCCGCTCCGCGCTCGTGCAGTCCCGCGTAGCTCAATCGGCAGAGCGTCCGGCTGTTAACCGGCAGGTTCCAAGTTCGAGTCTTGGCGCGGGAGCTTCGGAAGTTCGTCCAGTCAGCCCTTTCACCTGCGATAACGCGGGAGGAGAGGGCTTTTCCATGTCGCAGGCCACACCGATGGTCTTCGAGATCCGGATGCGGACCTGATCGCGTATTACCTGAATCGCGTTGCCTGCCAGGACATCAAGAGCGAGCACACCCAGGCGATCGTCAACGCCGCCCCGACCTTGCCGGGACGGAGTACCTGGCTGAACTCGGGTGGTGGGGCGGGTTCGAGAGCCTTGTGATAGGCGCATCGATGGCGCGCAGGCCGACGGCGATGGTGGTTTCGCGGGCGGCGATGGCCTCACGGTTCCTCCTGCCGTACGACCCTCCGCGAGGTCCTTGGCTTGCTGCCGGGCCAGGTGCGGTGGCGGGTTCGGATTCGGCCAAACGCAGCGGGGGCGCGCCCATGACCAGGAGCCGCCTCCACGCAGGCCAACCAGCCCACCCACGATCGAACTTCCAAACTGATCATGCGGCATCGATTCCCGTCGTCCGCTGTCTCCGTGATATCTCAGCGACTCTCTTCGCGACTGGCCTCGTCGTCAACGACAGCCTCGACCGAATAGGCGCGGGCGGGAAATCCGGGTTCTACCGCTCCGGTGCGGGTCCAGAATAGGAGCCGGATGTCGGCAGCAGGTTGTGGCACGAAGCTGATCTTGCGCTGCAATTCGAGCACGTCACGTGAGGTCAGCGGGGTTTTCTGCCAGCGGCACTCCCCGAGCATGCCGGTCTTGTCAGCGAGAATCCCGAGTACGTCGATCTCCACGGTCTCATCCCGCCACCAGCGGCCGATGATCATGTCGTTGGGGAGTTCGCCGCTGCGGGCGAGCAGGGTGGCGTGGTCGCGGCACACGCTCTCGAATACACGCGCCACGTGCTGGTCAAGGCGCGCGGCGGTCCGCTGGCGGACGGCTGCCCCCTGACCGCCTTCGATGAGGTCTACGTCGTCTCGGAGGACGCCGAACCAGAAGGCCAGGTAGGTGTCGGCGATCTCGTACAGGGGGTCCGCGGTGATGCTCCCGACGGGCACGGTGCGGCGCACGTAGCCGGCGCGGCGCAGGCGCTCCAGCGTGTAGTCGATCCGCTGCTGCGCTCGTCCGGCGATGCGGGACCGGCGGCGGGCCCCGAACCCGATCGCCGCGAGCACCCGCTCGTATCCCCCGCGCCAGTCCAGGTCCTCGCCGATGATGTCCAGGGCGTCGCGGACCAGGAGCCCGGCCGGCTGGTAGGCGAGCCGGCGGAGATTCGCCTCGACATCAGCCGCCTGATCCCACTGGTCGAGGTGGAGCGGGTACCCGCCGCACACGGCGTAGGCCGTCAGGAAGTCGGCGGCGGAGATGTCCGGCAGGAACGCCCGCGCCTGTCGCGCCGCGAACGGGTCCAGGCGCAGCTCCAGCCCTGCCCGCCGGTGCAGCCCGCCCTGCGCGCCCAGCATCTCTTCCATCACGCTGACGGCCGAGCCGGTCAGCACGAGCATCAGCTGCTGATCCCTGACGCGGTTCTCCCAGACCGCGGAGACCAGGTCGGCGAGGTCGGGCTGAGACGCCAGCAGCCGCGGCGCCTCATCGATCACAATGAGCAAGGGGGCAGCCTCGGCCAGCCGGACGAGGAACCGAAGAGCCGACTCCCAGTCCCGGAAGGGCGCCGCGAGCAGATCCTCCACTTCGTCGCCGAGCTGTTCGCGGATTCGGTCAGCCAGCCGGGCAAGCTGGCGCTCGTTTGAGTCCTGGCGGGTGGCCGTGAAATAAATCGCCCGCTTGGCCGAAGCGAAGTGAGATAGCAGGAACGTCTTGCCGACGCGCCGGCGCCCCCACACCACCGCGAGCTGAGGCACCCCCGCCTGGGCCCGCGCCCACGAACCCTCGAGGTCGGCGAGTTCTTGATCACGACCGATGAGCTCAACCATGCTTTGATAGTACAGGCAGTTTGTACTACAAGGAGCTTGTACTGCAAATAGTTTGTATCATGCATGTCAAAGTCGGCAGGCAGATCGTTTGAGCGAGGCGCCAGGGGGCGCGGAGCTCGTCTAGGACTGGGCCCAGAGCGCCACGTTCCGGCGTGGGGCCGACCGTTCATAATAGCTTGCTCACGTCCATACTCGACCGCGAATGACCACGCAGTAGTGTGCCTTCGTGGTGGCCATCCAGGACGGTCGGGGTGGATGCAGGGACCCGCGCCGCGCGGATGAGCCGCTCGGTGGTGCGCAGGCTGACGTCCCATCGTGCACACCTGGGTCGTTGTGATGCGGCAGACCGTTCTCCAGGATGTGATCACGGTCCTCGCGGAAAAGCCGCGCTATTCCACGGCCACGAGGCCGCAAGAGCCCCGCAGTTCCAGCTGCTCCGTATCCCCGCAGAAATCCCACAAGTCCGGGTCGGCGGTGACGCCCCCACAGGAAACCCACGGACGTAACGGCATTCCGTGGCACTGTCCGGCACGCCTGCTAGCGTGGCATCGAAGCAGTTGCTAAGGCCACAAGCAGGTGAAACGGCCTGACGGCGACCTCCTGAGCACAGCAGCCAAGCTCGCAGCCAGCCTTCTGTTAACCGGCAGGTTATAGGTTCGAGTCCTATCGCGGGAGCCCGGTCCCTACACGGTTTCCAGCCTTCTCACCTGCGACAACGCAGGAAGAGACCGCTCTTTGAGCTTCTCCAGCTTGGTGGCCAGCTTCGCCTCGGTCGTCGGGCCGGGACCTCCGCTGCCAGTTCTCGATGAACACCGCCCGCCACGGTTCCCCGTCGGTCTCCGGCGGGTAGACCAGGATACCGGCTTAGCAAAGACCCGGGCGCGTTATCCCCGCCGCGAAGGAGGGCATCAGGTAGAACAGATTCAGAGCCAGGCTCTGCGGAATTACGTCACATCTACATTCTAGGCTCGACGGAGTGGTCGGCGTGGAACACGCATTAGTGACTGGCGTGGCCGGGTTTATCGGCTCACACTTGGCGACTGAACTGCTGAAGCGTGGATGGCTGGTGACCGGAGTTGATGGACGATCCCCAGCCAGCGATCCGGTGGCGGCGGAGAACCTAGCCGGGCTGATGGGAGACGGCAGCTTCCAGTTCGTGGAAACGAATATCGCCGACGCTGACATGACGATACTGCTGGAAGGTGTCCAGGTGGTATTCCATCTGGCGGCACTGCCGGGTGTGCGCCGATCTTGGGGGGACAGGTTCGCCGACTACCTGACCTGCAACGTCCTCGGTACTCAGCGGCTGCTGGAAGCCTGCGGCGTGGTTGAGGTGCCGCGGCTGGTGTTCGCCTCTTCCTCCAGTGTCTACGGGCAGACTGATAGCCAGCCCTCACGGGAGAGTGATCTGGCTTCCCCCTCATCGCCGTACGGCGTGTCCAAACTAGCCGCGGAACGCTTGTGTATCGCCTACGCGACCCGGCCGGGTGCCGTAACCAGCGTGATAGCGCTGCGCTACTTCACGGTGTACGGCCCACGTCAGCGTCCCGACATGGCGATCAGCCGAGTCATGCGTGCTGCGATGTCCGGCCATACGGTGTCCCTTTACGGCAGAGGGACCCAGCGCCGCGACTTCACTTACGTCTCCGACGCGATAAGCGCGACAATCGCTGCGGCGAACGCCGGCGTACAAGCCGAGGTGATCAACGTCGGATCAGGACAAAGCACGTCGCTTGCCGAAGTAATGGATGCCGTAGCCGAGCTATCCGGAGCGTCGGTGCCCGCCCTGCGGAGGGTGGCCCAGCCCGGTGATGTCGATGCGACCGCCGCCGACCTGTCGAAGGCACATGCCTTGCTCGGTTACGAGCCGCAGGTTGCCCTCGGCGAAGGGCTGCGGCGGCAATGGAATTGGCTGGCCAGCCGAGAGCATAAGACGCATCCGGTCGCGGTGGAGGCGGCCCGATGACTCTGGCGCTGACCGCGGACTCGGCAAGCGAGTTGTTCACCCAGGCTTGCCGCGCCGTGCTGGCTTCAGGGCATCTGGCCGCGCCCAGAGGCCTGCCGACTGTCGAGGTACTCGGCGCGAGCCTGACACTGACCAACCCACGCCGAAGGCTTGTCGATGTCCCTCCGGCCCGGATCATTAATCCGGCCTTCGCTGCCGCCGAAGCAGTGTGGATTCTGTCGGGGTCGGATGACTCATGGGTCTACATGTACAACGAGCGTCTCGCCGACTACGCCGATGATGGCAAGCTGATGGGTGCATACGGGCCGAGGCTGCGCCGCTGGCACGGTACGGTTGACCAGCTTGCCCGGGTGCGGCAGCAGCTGACGGATGACCCTAGCACGCGGCGTGCGGTGATCCAGCTGTTCGACCCAGAAACCGACTTCGGTGATTACAAGGATGTGCCCTGTACGCTGGGGTACCGGTTCTTCCTCCGTGACGGCCTGCTGCATATGCACACCACCATGCGCAGCCAGGACCTGTGGCTCGGGTTCTGCTACGACATGTTTACCGCGACGATCATGCAGGAATTGCTCGCCGACTGGCTTGGCGCGAAGGTTGGCAGTTACTGGCTCTGCGCTGATTCCCTGCACCTGTATGACCGCGACCGCGTAGCCGCGCAGGAGCTTCCGTCGGCCGCTGTTCCCGGACCGCCGATGACGCCGCTGGCCACGCCTTGGGAGACATTCGACGAGCTGCTCGCTGCGGTGGTCAACGGCAGCCCGGTAGCACATCCGGGCTGGGCGGAACTGGCAAGGGTGCTCGGCAGCTACCGCGCGCGCAAATGCGGAGACCGCACCGGGGCCCGGGCCATTATCGACGACTGCGGCGGGCTGCTGGCTGGGGCGCTCGGCCGATGGTACGACCACCTCGACCTAGACCGGCAGCCAGTTAAGGAACTCGGCCATGACCACCCGTGATCACCGGCCGACTGTCCTCGGATTGTGCTCGTTCACTCATGACTCGGCCGCTGCATTGATCACTGGCGGAAGCGTGATAGGGATGGCCGAGGAAGAACGGCTGTCCGGAATCAAGCACACCCGAGACTATCCCGACGGTGCCGTGGAGTGGCTGCTCACGGATGCTCGTCTGACGCCTGGCGACGTCGATGTCGTGGCGTACAACTTCGCCGGGCATCGCTACCTGGCCGGAATCGCCGGAACCCCGGGTTACCTGATGCGGGCCGAGACCCGCTCGCGTGCGCTGCAGCGTGCGGCCAGCTTCGCCGTCATCCACCGCCGGTTCCGGCAGCGCATGAAGATATTGAAGGACACTTTCCCGAACGGCCGGGTGCGCTGCGTTCCACACCACCTCACTCACGGCTTGTATGCGTTCGCGGCGTCCGGCTTCGACGAGGGAGCCATCCTCGTCATTGACAGTCTTGGCGAAACCTGCACCACGTCCATCAGCCACGCTGAAATCCGGCCCGACGGTGATGTCCGGTACCGGATCATCGAGACCATCAGTGATCCTGCGTCTCTCGGCTATGCCTACGGAGCCGTGACCGCACATCTGGGCTGGCGGCGCGGTGATGAAGAGGGCACCGTGATGGCCCTGGCCGCGCTCGGCGACCCGGCTCGGTTCAGGCCCCTGTTCGCCCGCGCGATCCCGCTGACCCGCACCGGGTTCGCGCTCGACCCCGCGCTGTTTCCGCTGCGGGTCCTGCGCCATGGCTGGCCCCGCGTGACCCCAGCCTTTGCCGCCGTCACCTGCCTGCCCCGCCACCCAGACGAGGAGGCCACCCAGGTCCATGCCGACCTTGCGGCAGCGCTGCAAGAGCGCACCGAGCAGGTGATGATGCACCTGGCCCGCCGCGCCTTGGACGTCGCCGGAACACGGCAGCTGTGCGTCGGCGGGGGCGTCGCGATGAACTGCGTCGGAATCGGCAAGATCCTCGCCAGCGGCCAGTTCGATGAGGTATACGTTCCGTCTGCTCCCGGTGACTCCGGCACCGCTGTCGGCGCCGCGCTCGCCGCGTACCGCAGCGCCACAGGTGTCCTTCCGGGCGGCCCGCTGCGTTCCTGTTACCTCGGCCCCGCCTACCCCGAATTTACGCCGCCTGCGGCGCCCCGTCCCGGTCTGTCGGCACGCCAGGTCGCTGACCCGGCCCGGTTCCTGGCGGCCCAGCTGGCTGAGGGGAAGATCGCCGGGCTGTTCCAGGGGAGGCTGGAAGCCGGGCCGCGGGCGCTCGGCAACCGGTCCATCCTGGCCTCCCCGCTCCAGTCTGGCATTACCCAGCGGCTGAACGCCGCCGTGAAGTTCCGCGAGCCGTTCCGCCCGTTCGCTCCTGTGGTCCTGGCCGGGAAGGCAGCCGACTACTTCCGGCTCAGCCAGCCCAGCCCGTACATGTCGATCGCCGTGCCTGTCACCGAACTGGCGCGGGAGCTGATCCCGGCGGTCGTCCACATTAACGGCACGGCCCGGGTGCAGACCCTGGCATCGGAACAGAACCCGTTCCTCGCCCGGGTGCTCGACCACTTCGCCGAACTGACCGGCGTTCCAGTGCTGATCAACACCTCCCTCAACATCAAGGGCAAGCCGATCTGCGGTACCCCGCAGATGGCGATCGACTGCCTGGCCTCCAGCGGTCTGGACGGGCTGATGCTCGATGGCGGCTGGTGGGTGAGCAAATGAGGATTGGGTACAGCTTCTGGGGCTTCCTCGGCCCTGGTATCACCGATACTCCCGACGGCGGACGCAGCCACCGGCGTACCCTCATCGACGGACTTATCGCGGCCGGACACGACATCGTGTTCCTTCAGCGCGACCGTGACCTACACGAGGCCGGACATGACCTGCGTGAGCGGTACCGTTGGGATGACGGCCTGCCGGGCATCGAAGTGCTGTTCCTGGAGTGGCGGTGGCCGATCCCAGGCCGGAACACCACTGCATGCGGCAGCCCCGGTCACACCTGCGACCTGCACCGCCAGGACCAGCTCGTCTCCTGGTACATCCTCGATCGCCGCGTTCCGGCGATCGTGTGGGACAAGGACCTGCAACTGCCCGCCGGGTCGCCGCTGCGGCAGATGCCCGGGGTGGCGGTCTGCGAGGCGGCGCTAGCGCCCAGCCCCGGCACGGCCAGCCTCCTGTTCCCGGTAGACGATGAGGAACTGGACCGCGCCGACCCGGCGGCTCTGGCGGCGATCCCCAGGCCGCTGCCGCTTGTCTACGTCGGCAACCAGTACGACCGCGACGACGCCTTCACCACCTTCTTCGCCCCAGCAGCGATGCAGTTCGACCACCGGGTGGCAGGGAAATGGACACGCACCGCGCCCTGGCCGCACGTTAACTTCACTGGACGGTGCTCCTTCCCCGAGGTCCGGAAGCTGTATGGATCGGCACTGACGACCGTAATGCTGCTGCCGGAACGGTACGCCAGATCCGGGCAGATGACACAGCGCCTCTTCGAGGCTGTGCTCGCCGGATGCCTGCCGGTCACGCCGGCCATGATCTCGTTCAGTACCGTCTTCGCACCTCCGGCGCTGCACGCCTCGACCGGGCAGCAGGTAGCTGACTGCATCGCCAGATTGCAGGACATCGCCGGGACCGCACGGCACCGCAGGCTCATCGCCGACTGCCTGACCCGCCTGGACACCTTCCGCCTGTCGCGGCAACTCCGCACCCTTGATGAGATTCTCCAGGACCACTGATGGCTGTTCCGCAGGACCACTGATGGCTGTTCCGCGTGTCTGCGCCCGGCCCCGACGGTTGGCCGTTAGGGTCGTGCGTTGTGGACCGGATCTCGATCATTGGTTGCGGCGGCAGTGGCAAGTCCCACCTGGCCCGCCAGCTCGGCGGCATGCTCGGCATCACGCCCGTGCATCTGGACACCTTGTACTACGGTCGGGACTGGAAACCGCTGGACAAGGAGCAATTCGCGGCCTTGCAGTGGGATCTGGTGACCGCGCCCCAGTGGATCATCGACGGGAACTATGCCTCCAGCCTGCCGGTCCGGTTGGAGGCTGCCGACACTGTTATCTTCCTGGATCTTCCGGCCTGGACATGCCTGGGGGGCATCGCCCAGCGGCGGCTGAAGCATGGCGGCGGCCAGCACGACGCTATCGGCGTGTACGACCGGATCACCTGGAACTTCATCCGCTACATCGTCGGATACCGCAAGCAGATGGCACCGCGCGTCCGCAAGCTGGTCGCCGATCACGCTGGCCATGCCCAGGTGGTCGTGCTGCGCAACCGCCGGGCCGTCCGGCGCTACCTGGCAGGCATCACAGCGAGCGCATCCGCGGCGTCCCAGGCGGTTGCTGCCGGTGAGGAACGCGGATAACCCCTTCACCGATCAGGCGCTGGTCCACGGTGCGCTGTATGCCTCAGTCGGCCGGATCACCCAGCGCACCGGAGCCCTGCACCGTGCCCGGGTCAGCGGACGGCACGCCGGGGAAGTCATTGCCGATCTCGCATGCGAGGCAGTAGGCACCAACGAGATCTTGGTTGCGGATCTGGGATGCGGGCGCGGCACGACGACACGGATGCTGGCCGACCGGCTCCCCACCGCAACCATACTGGCGGTCGACCTGTCGGCCGCCTTGCTGGCTGACGCCAGGATGCGGTTGCCTGGTCCCCGTCACGTCGGCGCGATCCTGGCGGATTTCCACAGACTGCCCTTCCCTGACGGCGTTTGCGGCCTTGTCGTCGCCGCGTTCTGCCTGTACCACTCGCCCTCGCCCAACCGGGTCATCACGGAGATCGCCCGCTGCCTGCTCCCCGGCGGGACGGCGATCTTCGCGGTCAAGTCGGCAGACAGCTACACCGAACTCGATCAGCTCGTCGTCCGCTCCGGCCTCGATCCCGAAGCGACCCACCGCCCGAGCCTGTACCAGGCCGCCCACAGCGGCAACATCACCGAGCTTGCCGCAGCGAGCCTCAGCGTCCGGCAGGTCAGGAACGAAACCCACCGCTTCACCTTCCCGGCGCTCGCCGACGTCGCCAAGTACCTGGCGACTTCACCGAAGTACGACCTGTCGCCTGCTCTGGCCGGGAGTCCTGCTGCCCTGGCCGCGGCCCTACGGCAGCGGGTTCCCGATGCGCCGGTCACGGCGACATCCGTCGTTACCTACCTGGTCGCTCTCCGGCCGTCGGAGGCGCCGCCATGAGCAGGCCGTTCGTGAAGCACTACACGTCTTCGGCCGCCAGGCAGGCGGCCGAAGCCAATTACCGCTGGCTGGCAGGGCTAGAGAGTCGGCTGCGCCTCCCGGAACTGACAGCCGCGAGCGGACCAGTTCTGTGGTTCGAGCGCATTGACGGACGCTATGCTCGCCCAGAAGACCTCGTCATGCTTGCCGCCCACCTCGGCGACGCGCACGGCAGTGCCTACGTAACAGACCTGCATCAGGCCCGCCTGAACCAGCCTTACTGTGCGGGACTCAACCACATGCTGCCATCCTTCCCCGATAGGCGCGTCGATGCCGTGGCACGCGAACTCCGTGCCGGTAACGTGTCCGGCTCCGGGCTCATGAGCGTCGCTCGCGCACAGCGGCTGCTGACCGAGGCAGACGGCCCGGCAGCGTTCTACAAGGATTCCAATCCGCGTAACTTCCTGATCACTCCGGGCGGGCTTCCGGTCACCATCGACTTCGACGATCTGACCCTCGCCCCGTTTGGCTACGACCTGGCTAAGCTCATCGTCACCCTCGCCATGACCTACGGCGCTCTGCCACGCGGACAGATCGCCGCCGCGCTCAGCGCCTATAACACCGCTGCCGCAAGGCAATGTGCGGCACTTCCTGGCGTCACCTGGGCTGAGCTGATGAACTGGGCGGAGATCCATCACATCCTCACCAGCCGGTACGCGGCGGACGGCCGTTACTCCCGCCGCTGGCACGAGGTGGGACCCGCCGATGGCGAGACGGGAGCGCGGACATGGCCGTGATCACCAGCCTGCTGCTCACCCGCCACGGCGAGGCGCACTGCAACGTCGCCGGCGTGGCTGGGGGAGAGAAGACCTGCACTGGCCTAACCGAACGCGGGCGCACACAGGTCCGGCTGCTGGCCGAACGGCTGTGCGCCGAAGCTCCGGCCGACGTACTGTACGCGGCACCCCGACGACGGGTCCAGGAATCAGCGCAGATCCTGTCCCAGACGCTCGGACTCCGATTGCACATCGAGCCGGGACTGAGCGGCCCAGACCACGGCGAGGCCGACGGGCGTCCATGGGATGAGATCAAGGCCGCGTTCGGCGGACCCGCACAGTCTGATCCCGACCGGCCATACGCCCCCGGATCGGAGACCTGGAACCATTACCTCGCCCGCGCGGGGGCAACTCTCTCCCGATTGATACGACGGCACGAAGGGCAGCGGATCCTGATCGCCGGACACGGCGAGACCGTGGACGCCGCCGCCACCTTGCTGCTCGGCCTCTCTTCTGGCTCCTCGACGCGGGTCGGCTTCGAATCCGCTCATGCGTCGATCACCTGCTGGAACATGCAGCGCAACCGGTTCGGCCAGGAAGTATGGATACTCGCCGCCCTGAACGACACCGGGCACCTGGCCAGCGCACCGTGACTAGATCTACGGTCTTTCTTGAGGTTGCCAAGCGCGTCCTGGGGTCCTGCGAGGTTACCGCGGTCCTAGGGGATGCAGTCGTACGGGTCCGCGATGCCCGCGGTCAGGAGTTCGTCGTCAAGCAGCACGGCAGCCGATCAAAACACGACCGGGAAGTCCACGCGTACCGGTACTGGACGGCCGCCCTCGCTCCCTCGGCGCCGAGGCTGATTGCTGCAGACAGCGCGACCATGACCATCGTCATCACCATGCTGCCAGGGCAGCCATGCTCAGGCGTCCCAAAGGCTGCCATACACCACCAGGCCGGCGCCCTGCTACGCCGCTTCCACGACACCGAACCTGCACGCGAGCTTCCGTGGCTTCATTGCTGGCTCGGCGACCGCATCCACTATTGGACGAGCCAGGCGAAGACGCTGCTGCCCGCCGAGGACGCCCTGGTCGTCGATAGCCACCTCACCGCGCTGAGGAGGATCGGCGTCGCGTACGGGGTGCCATGTCATCTCGACTTCCAGCCGCGCAACTGGCTGCTTGACGAGTCAGGAAACCTCTCGCTTGTCGACTTCGAGCACGCGCGCACCAACCTGCCCGCCCGCGACCTCGTGCGCCTGCGATTCCGGGTCTGGCCATCCCGGCCAGACCTGCAAGACGCTTTCTTCAACGGATACGGGCGCCGCCTCACCGATGCCGAAGACGAACTGGTCTGGCACCTCGGCGCGCTCGATGCGCTCGCGGCGCTGGTGCGGGGGCGTCAGACTGGCGACCGGGCGCTGACCACATCCGGGGCTGCGACGCTCCGCCAGCTGCGAGAGAAGCAGCCGTGAACCCGGCCGCTGCACGCATACTCGACCAGCTGCAGGCTCCGGATCGGGTCGGCCGCGATCTAACCCTGCTCCGGACCCGCCTGTACCGGTTCAGTGATGATCTCCGCTGGTACGTGCTCGCCGAAGCACTTGAGGAACACTTGCTGGCAGGTCGGCAGCCGCAGTCCGCAACCATTAGCGCTGTCCGCGCTTGCCTGGAGCAGATCCGCCGAGAAGGCAGCCCGCCCGTCTTCGAAAGCGCCCTCGCGACAGCCGAGGACATCGACATAACAACGGCGCTGGCCGAGCGCGGCGCCTACATGTGGCAGCAGGTCCCCTTGGTCACCCCGCCCAGCGCAGTGGTCATCATTGTCGGCGCGCCCCGGTCAGGCACCAGTCACCTGTTCAACCTTCTCGCCGCTACCGGCAAGTTCGCCTACCTCACTACCGATTCCTGCTGGGCTTGGCCGGTACGTAACCTTCACCAGCCCGGACGGCAGCTGTTCACCGCTGTTGGCGCCGCGGTCCTCAAGGTGGACAACAAGCGCACCCGGATCATCCCCGGCCTTGTCATGCCCGGCGAAGCAGAAGACATCTGGCACCGGGCTATGCCCGCTTACCGGCATCTCCACGGCCACCGCTACGAAATCGGCGCGGACGTGAGCATCGGCGACCTGGGCATCCTTCAGGCCGCGACGCACGCTCACCTTGCCCACTTCCAGCGGGCACAGCTGCTGGCGAAATCGCCGTTTAACTCCTTCCGCATCCCCGCGATCGAACGGTTGTGGGGTGATGCGGTCAGGTACATCCACATCATCCGTGACCAGCACGAGGTGGCCGATTCGATGCGCCGCAACCACTTTGAGTTCGTTGGCGGAGGTCGACTGCTTACAGCCGAAGCAGCGTGGTCACGGTTCGTCCGTTCGGTTCAGCGGCATGCCCCTGCCGACCGCACTACGACCATTTCGCACGAGCTCCTCATGATCAACCCCGAACAAGCGGCGGGGTTGATCATGGATGCCATAGCGTGAGCGAACCGGCCCGAGGGATGCCAGCGAGACCGCCGTCCGCGCGGATGCTGAGTTCCACGGTCACATCCGCGCTCGCCGCACTCATGGAAGGACGGCCACCTTCAATACATCGCGCGTCCTGCTTGCCGGTACGTCCTTGATGTGGATTGTGAGACCCGGGACAGGGCCGCTGGCAGGCTTGGTGATCTCGGTAGTTCCCCCGTCTGGGCATGGCCGGCATCGCGCTCGCCGGGGCGGGTGCCGTCGGCACGGTCTGGATGCACGCGATTTGGGCGACATCAGGAGTACGCGGGTACGTGCTGGTCGCCGATGCGGACAAGGCCGGGGTCACGAACAACAACCTGAACCGGTGCCCGCTGTTCAGGACCGCGAGCCTCGGCAGACCGAAGGCAGCCGAGGCCGCACGCTTGTCAGCCAGCACCTGTGGACCGCGCTGAGCTCGGCGTACAGGTCGGCAGCCCAGGCCAGTCCTATCGCGGGAGCCACTATCGCGGGGGCCACGCCACCACGTGCACAGCGATGGGGGCGGGCCGTTGCCCGCCCCCATCGCCATGCCGCTGAGCTGCTAAAAGCGGCTGCGGCGCACGAGCGTGACCGCGTCGATGACCGCCGGGCTGGCGGTGCTGGTGATCCCGCTGCTGTTCTGCGTCGGATCGATGGCCCGGACCAGGATGCTGGTCTCGTCGCCGACGAACCCCGGTGCCTTGACGTCAAGGACGATGAAGCTCCAGTTGGCGTGGCGGTAGGCGGAGTAGTCGGTCACGGTGTCCGGGATGTCCTCGGAGGTGCCGGTGCCGCCATCCGCCGTGTTGGTGCCCGTCCACTCCCAGAGCAGCGGTGGTCCCGACGTGGTCGCCGGGTCGCCGCCGCCGGTGACGCCGTACCACCCGGTGTAGAGGTCCTGGCCGCCACCGCCGGCGCAGATGTACGTGGTGCCGTCGGTCTCGGGGTTGACGGTGCCGCCCGAGGGCACGGCCTTGGTGACCTCGCCGCCGATCAGCGGGTAGCTGCGCTCGTAGGCGTGCACGTGGCCGCTGACCACGAGGTCGACCTGGTACCGGTCGAAGATGGGCTCCCAGACCAGGCGGATGCCGCCGTCCGACCCGTGCGTGGTGTTCGACGAGAACACGCAGTTGTGGAAGCCGACGATGATGAAGTCGATCCCCGAGCCGGGCGAGCGGTACGCGGCCAGCTGCTCGGTGAGCCACCTCGTCTGGCGACCGTCGGTGTAGCCGTTGTTGTCGGACAGCTCAGCCGACAGGTCGTTGCCGTCCAGCTGGATGATCGCGACGTTCCCATAGGTGAAGGCCTTGAGCACCGGGGAACCGGTGACCGCTTGCGGGGCGTACGCCTGCGGGAACCTCGTGGTGAACCCGATGTAGCCGAAGTCGGCCAGCGGCTCCATCTCGTGGTTGCCGACGCCAACCTGCCACGGGATCGACTGCGCGGCGGCCGGGCCGACGATCCCCAGGTACGCGTCCCAGGCGCCGGGGCTGAACGCGCTGACGTTGGTCGGCACCCCGTTGGAGTAGTAGCCGGACCCGCCGCCGGCGTAGCTCAGGTCCCCGACCACGACGTTGAACCGGGGCTGCAGCGCGGCGATGACCTGGGCGACGGGAAGCGAGGTGCTGTCGCTGGTCGCCTCGTCACCGACGATGGTGAAGCGGAAGTCGGAGCGGCCCTCGGCGGCGGTCGTGAAGGCGACGTCGTCGCTCCAGGTCTTCCCGTCGTTGCTCACCGAGTAGTGGTAGGTGGTGTTCGGCAACAGCCCGGCCAGCAGGGCGTTGTTGTACACGGTGTTCTCGACCGGCTCCCCGCTGATCGCCGGCACCGGAACCGTTCCTGAGGCGAAGGCGCGCACGGTCCTGCCGTAGCCCCGGTCCGGGCCGTAGCGGACCTGCGGAGCGGGAACCGAGGGGATGGGGCCGTTGTAGGTGCCGGCCGACCAGGAGACGTAGATGTCCCTGGCGGGGTCGTCGCCGTAGCCGATCCACTGCGGCGCGGCCGCGGTCGAGGCGTAGGCGGATGGCTGGCGCCAGAAGGCCGGCCCGGCGGCGGCGGCCGCCAGGCCGAGGACACCCGCGCCCTTGAGGACGGCCCGGCGGCGGTAACGGCCGCGTGCCGCGAGGTAGTCGTGCATCTCCTGCAGCGACATGTCTTTGACGAATTTCTCGGGGATCTCGCCATACGGAGTTTCCATAAAGCAGACCGTAAAGATATAAAATGAACGCCCCGTGGTCCGATGGCATCCTGTGAAAGAAGAAGCAGGAACGAGCCGACAGCCCGCAGCTGAACCAGGCTGAACCCGGCCTTGCGCTGGTCCTTGTGCGGCGTCTCCTTGTGCGGCGTCGCGGTCAGCCGGATCGCGGCACCAGGCGGATGACCGGGAGCTGCCGGTCCGTCTTCTCCTGGTATTTCGCGAAACGGGGCGAGGCGGCCGTGATCTGCCGCCATGCCTCGTCCCGCGCCGCCCCGCCCGCTGACGCGACGATCAGCCAGCTGCCGTCCGTACCGGGAAACCAGGCGACCGGGGTGGTGCGTTCGGCGCCGCTGTTGCGCCCGACCGTGGTCAGCGCCAGCGCGTTCATTTCCATGAACCTGCCACCCTTGCGCCGAATCCGGCTCATGGCCATCTTGTTCCCCCACCGGATCATGCGCCCCGCGCCGGGCTGCCGGGCGCCGCGGGTTCCGTTAGGCGTGTCGAAGCTCATGTGAGTCCTCATTCCCCGTTACGGCCGTGGCTTAGTGGGAAAGACTAACGTGTGTCTAATGGGGGTGGACATGGCCAGCCCGCTACGCCCGATTTGGCGTCGCTGACCGCCGAGGAACGCCGGCTGGCTGAAGCACGGGAGGGCGTCGCGTGGCGAGCCTGGGGGCCCTACCTGAGCGAACGCCAGTGGGGCACGGTCCGCGAGGACTACAGCGAAAGCGGCGATGCCTGGTCGTACTTCAGTCACGATCAGGCGCGCTCGCGCGCCTACCGGTGGGGCGAGGACGGCATCGCCGGGATCAGCGACGACAAGCAGCGGCTCTGCCTGGCCCTGGCGCTGTGGAATGAGCGGGACCCGATCCTGAAGGAGCGGCTGTTCGGCCTGACCAACGCCGAGGGCAACCACGGCGAGGACGTCAAGGAGTATTACTTCTACGTCGACAACGTTCCGACCCACAGCTACCAGCGCTACCTGTACAAGTACCCGCAGGGTGAGTTCCCCTACAACGACCTGGTGGCGGGCAACAGAGTCCGGTCGCGGCATGAATTCGAGTACGAGCTGGCCGACACGGGCATCTTCAATGCGGGGAAGTATTTCGACGTCGAGGTGGAGTACGCGAAGGCGGAGCCGGAAGACATCGTCTGCCGCGTCACCGTGTACAACCGCGGCGCCGACGACGCCACGCTCCACGTGCTGCCCACGCTGTGGTTCCGCAACAACTGGTCGTGGCCCGACGGCGAGCCCAAGCCCCGGCTCGAGCGCGTCGAGTCGGCGTATCCGGTGGTCCGCGCCGACCACCGCAAGCTCGGCGTCTTCCACCTGTACGCCGAGCCGGCGGCCGAGCTGCTGTTCTGCGAGAACGAAACGAACGCGGCCCGGGTATTCGGCACCGAGGCAGGCCCGCGGTTCCCCAAGGACGGCATCGGCGACCACGTCATCCACGGCGCGGACACCGTCAATCCCGGCGGGTCGGGGACCAAGGCGGCCGCCCACGTCAGGCTCCGCGTGCCCGGCGGCGGGCAGGCCGCCGTGCTGGTCCGGCTGACCAGGCAAGCACCGCAGCGGCTGACCGATCCGTTCGCCGGCGCGGGCGAACTGATCGCGCGACGGCGCGCGGAGGCAGACGACTTCTACGGCGCGATCACGCCGTCGCACCTGACCGATGACGCGAAGGCGGTCATGCGGCAGGCGCTGGCGGGGATGCTGTGGTCCAAGCAGTGCTATTACTTCGACGTCGACAAGTGGCTGCGCGAGCGGCGCTTCCACCCGCTGCGGACGCCGCTGTGGCGGGGTACCCGCAACGAGTCGTGGTTCCACATGTTCAACCACGACGTGGTGTCCATGCCCGACAAGTGGGAGTACCCGTGGTACGCGGCCTGGGACCTGGCGTTCCATTGCATTCCGCTGGCCATGGTCGACCCGGACTTCGCGGAGAACCAGATCGACCTGATGCTCTCCCAGGAGTACCTGCACCCGACCGGCCAGATGCCGGCGTATGAGTGGAATTTCGGCGACGTGAACCCGCCGGTGCACGCCTTCGCGACCCTGTTCCTGCAGAACCTGAAGGCCAACCTCGGCGATGTGGACCTGCCGTTCCTGCGCAAGAGCTTCGCCCGGCTGCTGCTGAATTTCACCTGGTGGGTGAACCGCAAGGATCTCACCGGGCACAACGTGTACGAGGGCGGGTTCCTCGGGCTCGACAACATCGGGGTGTTCGACCGCAGCGCCGAGCTGCCCACCGGCGGGCGGCTCGAGCAGGCGGACGGCACCGCCTGGATGGCCCTGTTCAGCCAGAACATGCTCGAGCTCGCGCTGGACCTGCTGGAGTACGACGAGACCTACGAGGGGTTCGTGCTCAAGTTCGTCGAGCGCTTCTTCTGGATCGCGGCGGCCATGGACCCCATCGGCGGCCAGCGCTCCGACGAGATGTGGGA
>JASHPP010000647.1 GCA_030038035.1 Trebonia sp. | reverse complement strand
CTGCTGCTCGCCGACCTGGTCGAGCTCGACCCGACCACGCTCACGTTCCTGGTGATCTCGTCGCTGGCCGCCGCCCTTGTCGCGCGGCTGCGGTCGATCGCGGTGACGTTCGTGGCGGCGATCGTGATCGGCGTGGTCCACGACCTGCTGACCCCGTTCACCGCGCTCACCAACTACCGCGACATGACGCCGTTCGTCATCGCGGTCATCGCGCTGCTTGTGGTGTCGCGGAGCCGCAGCGTCATGACGCGATCGAGCGAGGAGGCGTAGTGGCCGGGGTCGACACGAGGGACGCCGCCGCCGCGACGGTCGCCGGGCAGCGCGCCGCGCTGCTGCGCCGCCCGCGGCGGCCCGTGCACCTGACGGTCACGGTGGTCCTGCTGCTGTTCGCGGTGTTCGCGCTCCCGGACCTGATGAGCGCCTACTACACGGGCTACATGGCGCTTGTCGCGATCTACTCGATCGTGACGCTCGGGCTCGGGCTGCTCGTCGGACGGGTCGGCCTGTACTCCCTCGGCCAGGGGGCGATCCTGCAGATCGGCGCCTGGACAGGTGCCCGGCTGCTGTTCGCGAGCTCCCAGCCGTACCCGATCGTGCTGATCGAGGCGGGGCTGGTCACGATGCTGATCGGCACCATCATCGGGCTGCCCGCGATCCGGCTGCGCGGCCTGTACCTGGCGCTGATCACGCTGATGATGGCGGGCGCCATCACGGTGGTCCTGGCCACGGTGAACTTCCCCAACGGCGGCGGCGGCTTCACCGGGTACAACGGCAACCTCATGCACGTCCCGCCGATCCGGCGCCCGTCGATCGCCGGCAGCGAGACCGCGTACTTCAGGTACGCGGTGGTCGTGGCGATCGTCATGTTCCTGCTCGTCTACCTGCACCTGCGGCTCAGGCCCGGGCGGGCCTGGGCGGCGATCAGGCAGAGCGAGCCCGCCGCGCTGGCCGCCGGCATCAACACCACGTTCTACAAGCTGTGGGCGTGGGCGCTGGCGGCGTTCATCACCGGCGTGGCCGGCGCCGTCCTGGCCGGGCAGCAGCAGTACCTGTACTCGATCAACTTCACTACCCAGGACTCGATCGTCTTGCTCGCGGTGGCGCTGATGGGCGGCGTGTTCAGCATGTGGGGCGCGGTGATCGCCGCGGTGCTCATGCAGTTCCTGCCCGCCGTACTGCAGAACTGGGGCCTGAACTACGCATGGCTCGACATCCTGTTCGGCATCGGCGTGCTCCAGGTGCTCACCACCGCCCCGGCCGGCATCGCCGACCAGTTCCCGAAGGACATGAAGAGGCTCGGCGGCCTGATCTGGCGGCTCATAAGGCGGCCGGAGGCGCCCGGGGCCCCCGCGGCCGCCGGGTCGCCGGGGGCGGCCGCGGCGGCGGCACCGGTGCAGTCAGGGGAAGGCAGCGCGTGATCGAGATCGACAACCTGACCGTCAGGTACGGCGGCGTCACCTCCCTGGACGGGATGACCCTGGTCTTCGAGAAGGGCACCTGCGGGCTCATCGGGCCGAACGGCGCGGGCAAGACCACCTTCTTCAACGTCCTGTCGGGGTTCGTGCGCCCGGCGTCCGGCTCGGTGAGGGCCTTCGGGACCGACCTGCTGAAGATGGCGCACTACCGCCGCGCCCGGTGGGGAGTGCGCCGGACCTTCCAGACCGAGCAGGCCATCGAGAACCTGACGGTCTACGACAACGTGCTGATGGTGACCTCGCCGCTGCGCGGGTCCGCGCGGCGCGCCGACGTGCTCGCCGCGATCGAGTACGTCGGCCTGGGCGTCTCGCCGTACGCGCGCGTCGGCACCCTCGGCGCCGGCCAGCGGCGGCTGGTGGAGGTGGCGCGCGCCGTGGCGGGCAAGCCGCGGCTGATCCTGCTCGACGAGCCGGCCGCGGGGCTGCCCGACAAGGAGACGGAGCACCTGGCCGCCGTGATCCGCGGCATACCCGAGTACACAGGGGCGCTGACGATCCTGGTCGATCACGACATGTCGCTGGTCTCGGCCGTGTGCGAGACGACGGCGGTGCTCGACTTCGGCAAGCTGATCGCGTCCGGCCCGACCGCGGCCGTGCTGCGCGACGAGCAAGTGATGCACGCCTACCTGGGAACGGCGGAGGTCTGATGAGCGAGCCTCGCAGCGGGTCCACCCTGACGCTTGGCGGCCTCACCGTGGAACGCGGCGGCCGCCCGGTCGTCAAGGACGTCACGATCACCGTCCCCGCCGGCCAGGTGACCGCCGTGCTCGGCCCGAACGGCGCTGGCAAGTCCTCCATGGTCCTGGCCGTCGGCGGCGTGCTGCGCCCGCGCCCGGGATCGGTGTCCCTGGACGGCGCCGAACTGGTCGGCCGGCGGCCGGAGAAGATCCGGGCCGCGGGCGTGGCGATCGTGCCCGAGGGGCGGCGGCTGCTGCCCGACCTGTCGGTCGACGACAACATCCGGGTGGCCACGTACGCGCTGTCGAAGCAGGCGGCGGCCGAGGGGCGCACCCGCGCGCTCGAGCTCTTCCCGGCCCTGGAACGGCGCCTGAACGTGCCCGCCAGGTCGCTGTCGGGCGGTGAGCAGCAGATGGTCGTGCTCGCCCAGGCGCTGGTGTCCCAGCCGAAGTTCATCCTGATCGACGAGCTGTCGCTCGGCCTGGCCCCGGTCGTGGTGAGCCGGCTGATCCCGGTCATCCGCTCGATCGTGGACTCAGGGATCGGCGTGCTGCTGATCGAGCAGTTCGCCACCTTGGCGCTCGGCCTCGCGACAAGCGCGTACGTGATGGAAGGCGGGGTGATCCGCTATTCGGGGACGGCCACTGAATTGCGGGATAATCCCGATATGCTGCACTCCGCGTATCTGCTGCGCGGCAGCGACTCACGTCCCGAACAGCCCGCGGCCCCCGCCGCCCAACCCCGGGGAAAAGCCAATTAACAATATCCAGAACGGGCCGTGGCGGCTCTCAGCGGCCCGCCATTCCGCCATTTCAG
>JASHPP010000646.1 GCA_030038035.1 Trebonia sp. | reverse complement strand
GTCGATGAGGCACAGCGCGGCCTGCCTGACGCGACCTGGTCCTGGGGGGCTTGTGACGGCCTGTTCACCCCGCGGCCGCTCGGCCCGCTCTTCGACATCGCCGGCAAGCTCGGCGGGGAACTGCTCGAGCTGTGCCGGGCCGGTGCTCCCCGCGAGGAGCTGTTCAGCGCCCTGCTGCGGCAGGTCAGCCTGCCAGGGGAGCTGCACGTGCTGGTGGTGGAGGATGCCCACTGGGCCGACGAGGCAACCATTGACCTGCTGCGCTACCTTGGCAGGCGGATCAGGGACGCCGCGGTCCTGCTGCTGGTCACCTACCGGGATGAGGGCCTGACCGCGACGGACCCGCTGCGCGTCGCGCTGGGTGACCTGGCTGCCCAGCGGTCTGTCCGGCGCATCAGCCTCCCGCCGCTGTCCGCGGCCGCGGTCGCGGTGCTGGCCCAGGGCAGCGGCCTCGACCAGGCCGCGCTCTACCGGCTGACCGGCGGTAACCCGTTCTATGTCAGCCAGGCCGTGCAGGCCGGGACGGGCGAGGTGCCGGCGTCCGCCAGGGACGCCGTGCTGGCCAGGGCCGCACGGCTGGGCACCGAGTCGCGCGCCGTGCTGGACGCGGCGGCGCTGATCGGCACCCGGGTAGAGCTCGGGCTGGTTGAGTCCGTCGCCGGCTGCGCGGCGCCGGCCATCGACGAGCTGCTGGCGTCCGGGCTGCTCGCCGCGGACGGCATGGCGCTGCGTTTCCGGCACGAGATCGCCCGGCTCGCGGTTGCCGAGGCGGTCGGCGCGCACCGGCGCGCCGCCATCCATGCGCGGATCCTGGCGACGCTGCAGGATCTCGGCTGCGACGACGACGCCCGGATGGCGTTTCACGCGGAAGCGGCCGGCGATCGACAGGCGGCGCTCCGCCATGCATCCGCGGCCGCCCGCCGGGCTGCCGCGCTGGGCGCGCACCGTGAGGCGGTCGCCCAGTACGAACGCGCGCTGCGCTGCACGGACGGGACCGATCCCGCCACCGTCGCCAGCCTGCATGACGGCTTCGCGTATGAGGCATCGCTGCTTGACCGCTGGCAGGAGGCGGCGGATGCCCGGGAGCGGGCGCTCGGCCTGTGGCGCGACGTGGGCGACCGGCTGCGCGAGGGTGACACGCTCCGCTGGCTCGCCTCCTCACTGGGCTACTTGAGCAGGGGAGAAGCGGGAATCGCCGCCGGCCGGGAAGCGATAGCGCTGCTCGAGCCGCTGGGTCCGACCGCCGAGCTGGCTTGGGCGTATGCCACTCAGGCGGGGACGCTGATGGTACACGGCGCCAGCAATGATGCGATCAGGCTGGCCCGCCAGGCGCAGGCGGTCGCCGGGCCGCTCGGCCTGACCGAAGTGCTCAGTGACGCGCTGAACAGCGAGGCGTGTGCCAGCCACAAGAATGGCGGGGAGTGGGCTGGCGCGCTGCGCCAGGCCCTGGACGTCGCGCTGGCCGGCCAGCATGAGGCTGCGGCGGCCCGGGCCTACGCCAACCTGCACGCCTGCCATGTCGATCGACATGAGTGGGCCGCCGCACAACCCTATTACACCGCGGGGATCGCCTACTGCGACGACCATGACGTCACTACCTACGTCATCTGCCTGCGCATTGGCCAGGCCAGCGTCCTGGAGGCGACGGGCCGCTGGGATGAGGTGTCGGCACTCTGCCAGGAGCTCTTGGCCGGCGGCCCGTCCCCGATCCAGCGGGTCAGCGTGCTGTACCAGCTCGGCAGGGTGAGCGGCCGCCGGAGCCAGCCAGGCACCTGGGAGTATCTCGACGCGGCGGCGGAGCTCGCCGACAAGGGCGGTGAGCCGCAGCGCATCGTGCCCGTGCGGCTAGCCCGGGCCGAGGCGTGCTGGCTGGACGGCAGGCTGGCGGACGCCCGCCGCGAGGCCGAGCTGGCCGACGACGTGGCCGGCGGCGGCGATGAATGGGAGCGGGGAGCTGTCGCGGTCTGGCTGCGGCGCACCGCCTCCGACCGGCCGCCACGCGGGGCGGTCGCCAGTCCCTACCAGCGCGAGGTCGACGGCGACTGGGCTGCCGCGGCCCGCCTCTGGACAGACCTTGGCTGCCCCTACGAGGCCGGACTGGCCATGCTCGGGTCCGCGGACGAGGCGGCGCTGCACGAAGCGCTGCGGATCTTCGCTGCCCTTGGCGCGTCGGCCACGGTCCGGCTGACCCGGCAGACGATGCGCGGGCTTGGCATTCACTCGATTCCGGCCGGACCCCGGACGGCCACCCGGGAGCACCCGCTCGGGCTGACCAGGCGCGAGCAGGAGGTCCTCGACCTGATCTGCACCGGGCACACGAACGCGGAGATCGCCGGCAAGCTGTTCATCTCGGTCAGGACCGTCGACCATCACGTGTCGGCGGTGCTGGCCAAGCTGGACGCGCCGACCCGGAGCGCCGCCGCGACCCAGGCCGCGAGGCTGGGCGCGGCCAGGCCCGCAGGACGGCCAGGACAGCGGGTCGACCGGGATCAGGACGAGGCCGGGCTGGCGTAGCCGTGCGCGTAGGCGTAGCGCGTCGCCTGGACGCGGTCCCGTGAGCCGGTCTTGGCGAAGATCCGGTTGACGTGCGTCTTGACGGTCGCCTCGCTCACGAACAGGGCCCGGGCGATCTCCCGGTTGGACTGGCCGGCTGCGATGAGCCGCAGCACCTCCGACTCGCGCGGCGTCAGCTCATCGTCCGCTCCGCCCGGCGTGCCGGACGCGCCCGGGGCGCCGGTGCCGGCTGGCGCGGCGGACATCTCGGGCGCGCGGGCCGCGGCCGACAGGAGCCGCTGCTGGACCCCTGGATCGAGCACCGCCTGGCCTGCCGCGGCGGC
>JASHPP010000645.1 GCA_030038035.1 Trebonia sp. | reverse complement strand
GCGATCGGGCCGTCCTGGCCCCAGCCGGTCATCCGGCCGTACACCAGCGCCGGGTTGCGCGCCCAGCAGGCGGCGGGGCCGACGCCGAGCCGTTCGGCGACCCCGGGCCGGTACCCCTCGAGCAGCGCGTCGGAGGCCGCGGCCAGCCGGAGGACCACCTCGGCGCCGCGGGGGTGCTTCAGGTCGACGACGACGCGCCGCTTGCCCCGGCTGGTGACGTCGGTGCCGGGGGAGACCGGCACCGGCGCGCTGCCCGGACGGTCTACCCGGATCACCTCCGCGCCAAGGTCGGCGAGCAGCATCGCGCAGAACGGCCCCGGCCCGATCCCGGCCAGCTCGACGACCCGCACGCCCGTCAGCGGCCCGCTACGGGCCTGGTCACCTGAATGATCCGTAACCACCTTGGGTAGCTCCCTTCCCCGCGAGACCGCCCGCGAGACCGCCCGCGAGACCGCCCGCGAGACCGCCCGCGAGACCGCCCGCGAGACCGCCCGCGTCGCCGCCGGCGCGCCGTTGGAGCATTCGCAATCATCATGGGTCATTGTCATACGGCGCGGCAGTCGGCCATCTGGGCCGGTTTCCATGATCGGCCAGGCCCGGGGGGACGCCGCCGTGGACTTGATGCAGGCTCGTGTCACGTGGACTGGAGCGCCCCGCGGGGCTGCACCGGGCGGCTGACCCGGGAAACGCCGCAGGTCCGCGCTCAGTGTGCGACGGCCATCATGACGATCTTGACGATGACGAGGATCATCGCGATCGCGAGGTACCCGCGCAGCGCCGTCAGGCCGAGCTTGCGGGTACGGCTGACAACGGGCGCGCCGAGTTCGGCGAGCGGCGGCATCCGCCACATGTCGCGATCGGCCTCACCGGGCGCGCCGCCGAGTTCGCCGTCAAACGCGCCGCCGAGTGCGCCGTCAAACGCACCGGCGAACGCCGCCTCCGCCGCGCCCCGGCGGCGGGCCAGCATGCACGTGCACACGACGGCGGAGACCGCGCCGCAGCCGGCGAAGATCGCGATGATCTGGCCGGTGGTGATCGCCGGGAACAGCACGGACGCGGTGAGCACCACGGACAAGATGATCAGCACCGCGATCACCGCCGAGGTGAACGCGTTGGTCTTCCGCCCGTTGACCCAGGGGCCGAGCACCTCGCGGTCGTTGCACAGCAGCAGCAGGAAGACGGTAGCGCTGGGCAGCAGCACGCCGGCGAGCACCTGGACGCCCTCGGTGATCAGGCCGAGCGGCGAACCGGGGATCAGCACGATCGTGGCGGCGCCGCCGATCAGCGCGGCGTACACCGCGTAGAACCCCTTGGCCTGGCCGACGCCGCGGTGCAGCGAGTGGTTCAGGCCGAGCACGTCGCCGATCGCGTAGGCGCTGGACAGCGACACCGCGAACGCGCCGATGATGGACGCGTCGAGCAGCGCGACCGCGAACACCGCGCCCGCCGCGTGGCCAGCGTACAAGGCGATGCCGTGCGCCAGCCCGGCCGAGTCGGTGAAGTTGCCCGCCGCGTGGGTGCCGGCGAACGCGGCGGCGGTCGCGCCCATCACGGCGGCGGCGCCGACGATCACGATCACGATCCCGATCCACAGGTCGGTCTTCTCGTACCTCATGAACCGAGGGGTGATCCGCTTGTCGATGACGTAGGACTGCTGGAAGAACAGCTGCCACGGCGCCACGGTGGTGCCGACGATGCCGATGACGAGCAGCATCACGGTCGCCATCTGGCCCGAGCCGCCGGGCAGGCCGGGCACCGTGAAGCCGCGGGCCATCTCGCCCGCCGCCGGGTGGGTCATCAGGTACAGCGGGATGAGCAGCAGCGATCCGGCGCAGAAGGTGATCGCGATGCGCTCGAAGCGGCGGAAGGACCCGGTGAACGCGGACGCGATGATCACCGCGGCCGCTCCGGCGACGGCCACCGCCTTCGGCAGGCCGAGGTAGCCGGCGGCCAGCGTGATGCCGATGAACTCGGTGACGATCGTCAGCGCGTTCAGGATGAACAGGTCGATGACCGAGAACGCGCCCCAGAACTTGCCGAACCGCGCCAGGATCAGCCGCGCGTGCCCCACGCCGGTGACGGCGCCGAGGCGGAGCACCATCTCCTGGTTCACGTACAGCACGGGGATCAGCAGCAGCAGCGTCCACAGCAGTCGCGTGCCGTAGTCCTGGCCGGCCTGGCCGTAGGTGGAGAAGGCGCCGGCGTCGTTGTCGCCGACCATGACGATAAGGCCGGGGCCGACGACGGCGAGCAGCGTCTTCATCTTGCCCGACAGGGTCGGGCGGGCGCCTAGGTCGTCGGCGCGGATCGTGCCGAGGGCACCACGGATGTCGCCGACGTGCGCGTCGTCGAGCACCGCCGGGCGACGGGTCGCGGTCACTTCTACAGCAGCCACGGGTATTCACCCCTTTCACGCTTCGCACTAAAGCGGGATTGAGGGCACACGCGCACGCGCATAGTCGGCACGCCTTAGCGACGGGCAGGAAGGCTGCCCATGGCAGACGATAAGCGGAATTACGTCAGGGGAAAATCGGCTGCGTCAGCGTGTGCCAGGGACTGACAGGGAAAACGGCGGGAAGGGCCGACTTCGGCCCGGACTATCAGAGTCCATCGCACGCCTCCCTCCATACGCGGCGCTCGCGCGCGCCTGCAGCGCGTTTCCACCTGAGAGGGGCTGTCCGCTGCCACGGCAGGGGTGGCGAGGTCACCTCTCTCGTAAGAGCTTTGGCACTCCACGGCGTAGCATGCGCAGCCACTTGGCCTCACCCCTTAGGCCGGGGAGAGGTGTCCTGATCCGGAGCGTCTCTCGACGGTTGGGATCAGTGGCCTGTGTCCGTGAAGACGCCTCACCGAACGAGGTGTCTATCTGACAAACCCAAGAATGCCCGGTGCGATTCCTTATGTCAAACCAGGCACATGCCAAACGTGCCGCATGTCACGTCACGCGCATATCAGGCCGGCTGCCCCAGTCCGGGGACGACCTCGGCGCCCGGCAGCTCGGCGAGCAGCCTGCCGGGCAGCCAGAGCTTGGAGCCCCTGATCCCCGAGCCGACCACGGCGCTGCTCAGCTTCGCGACCGCGGCGTCCACGAGGATCGGCCAGCCGGGCGGCAGGCCGATGGGCGTGATCCCGCCGTACTCCATCCCGGTCAGCGAGGTCACCGCGCCGACCGGGCCGAACGACGCCTTGCGCGCCCCGAGCTGCCGCCGCACCAGCCCGTTGACGTCGGCGCGGGTCGTGGCCGTCACCAGGCACGCGGCGTACGTCGTCTCCCCGCCGCGCTTTGCCGCGATCACCACGCAGTTCGCGGACTCCTCGGGCGGCACGCCGTAGGTCGCGCAGAAGGCGGCGGTGTCGGCGAGCGCGGGGTCGATCTGGGCCACCCGCACTTCGGCGGCGGCCGGCCAGGTGGCCAGCGCCGCGTGAACCGGGGGAGCGAGCAGCTCAGGCGACGACAGCGCGGGTTTCAGCGACAGCGGCAGCGGCAGGCTCACCCAGCCATCCAACCAGACGCGCGGGACGCAAGGGACCGGCGCGGGGAGCCAGCAGGGAACAAAATGGCGCTATTATTAGTTCGCATCAAGCAACTAATGGTTGCAGCTCGCCACGGAGGAACCCCAGTGCCGCCCGCCACATCCCAGCCCGTCCCCGCTGCCGCCGAGCCGGCCACGGACCGGCCAGCCGCCGGTCACCACTACAAGTGGATCGCCCTGTCGAACACCACGCTCGGCGTGCTGATGGCGACCGTCAACTCCTCCATCATGCTGATCGCGCTGCCGGACATCTTCCGCGGCATCGGCATCAACCCGCTGCAGCCAGGCAACACCACGGTCCTGCTGTGGATGCTCATGGGGTACCTGGTCGTCACCGCGGTGCTCGTGGTGAGCTTCGGCCGCCTGGGCGACATGTTCGGCCGCGTGCGCATGTTCAACGCGGGCTTCGCGATATTCGCCCTGTTCTCCATCTTGCT
>JASHPP010000644.1 GCA_030038035.1 Trebonia sp. | reverse complement strand
GGTCGGCCGAGGTGGTCACCGTATCGGACGGCAGCGCCTTGGAGATCTCGCCCTGGACGGCGGAGATGGCCGAGGAGCCGCTGGCCGCGACGTAGATCGTGTTGACGTCGTTCTTCAGGCCCGCCAGCTTCTGCGCGACCGCGAGCGGGATGTAGACATCCGAGGAGTTGCCGCCGGCCGGCTCGCTGACGATGCCGACGACCTTGAACTTGGTCGCGGTGCCGCTGCTGTCGCCGATGTCGATGATGGAGCCGACGGAGAGCTTGTTCTGCGTCGCGTAGGCGGAGTCGACCACGGCGACGTCGGCATCGGCGTCCGCGACGGTGAACGTGCGCCCCGCGCTGAGCTTGCCCGAGCTGAGCGGGCCGAGCTCGCCGACGCTCAGGTCCACGCCCTGCACGCCGAAGCTGCTGGTGGTGAAGCTGGCCCTGAAATTCTGGAACCCGGAGCCCGGCGAGCTCCCCGAGCCGCCGCCGGGCAAGCCACCGCCGCCAAAGCCGCCGGCACCGCCACCGCCGCCTTTGAAGTTGATGGCGGGCACGGTCCCGGTCACCGTGGTGTCGGTCAGGGTCAGCCCGCCGGCCGCCGCCGCGACGTCGCGCAGGCCGGCCACCGTGGTCACCGAGGACGCGCTGATCGTGGCCAGCGTGCCGCCGCCGCGCAGCGTGCTGTCGTTGATCTTGGTCCCGGCCGCGGGCCGCTTCGTGGTCCCGGTCCGGAACCCGACACCGAACGAGCCCGGGGTGAACGACCCGCGGGCCGGTGCCTTGGTCACGGTGATGTCCGTGCCGACGCCGTACAGCGCGCGCAGCACCGTGCCCTGGGCGTTCTTGACCCCGGCGGCCGCCGCGGTCACCGTGATCACCAGTCCGACGCCGATCGCGAGGCCGAGCGCGATGAAGGCGGCCTGGCGCAGGCGGCGGCGCAACTCCCGCCGCAGATAGGTCAGGAACATCTCGGGCTCCCGTGGGTAACGCGTTACAGGACGGCGCGTTGTGCACTTGAGAGCTTGGCGGTGCTTCCTGACCGGCCGCTGAACGGCAGCTGCGAGATTCCCGTGCCTACGCCGGGTTCCTCAGTGGCCGCGGACCGCCCTGATCGACTCGCGCAGCGAGCTCATCGTGGCCAGCACGGCCGAGGGCTCGTACCCGCAGTGCGCCATGCAGTTCGCGCACCGGGGGTCCTTGCCCCGCCCGTAGGCGTCCCAGTCGGTCGTCTCGATGAGCTCGGAATAGGTCTTGGCGTACCCGTCGGACATCAGGTAGCACGGCCGCTGCCAGCCGAACAGCGAGTAGGAGGGGATCCCCCAGGCGGTGCAGGCGTAGTCGGTCTTGCCCTCGAGGAAGTCAAGGAACAGCGGCGTGTGGTTCAGCCGCCACTTGCGCCTGCGCCCGTCCGCGAACGCCTTGCGGAACAGCTCGCGGGTCTCGGTCACGCCAAGGAAGTGCTCCTGGTCCGGGGCCTTGGAGTACGCGTAGGCGGGTGAGATCTGCATCTCGTCGATGCCCAGGTCGTCGTTCAGGTAGTTCAGCACGTCGATGATGTTCTGCGGGGTGTCGGTGTTGAAGAACGTGGTGTTGGTGTTCACCTTGAACCCGCGCGACTTGGCCAGCTTGATCGCCGCGACCGCCTCGTCGAACACGCCCTCCTTGCAGACCGACTCGTCGTGCCGGTCGCGCAGCCCGTCGATGTGCACCACCCAGGCGAAGTACGGCGACGGTGAGAACTTGTCCAGCTTCTTCGGCAGCAGCAGCGCGTTCGTGCACAGGAAGACGAACTTCTTGCGCTTGATCAGCTCCTCGACGATGACCTCGATCTGCGGGTGCATGAGCGGCTCGCCGCCGGCGATCGACACCATCGGCGCGCCGGACTCCTCGATCGCCGCGACCGCCTGCTCCACCGGCATCCGCTGCTTCAGCACCGAGGCCGGGTGCTGGATCTTGCCGCAGCCGGCGCACTTGAGGTTGCAGGCAAAAAGCGGCTCAAGCTCGACGAGCAGCGGGAACTTCTTGTTGCCCGACAGCTTCTGCTTCATCAGGTGCGCCCCGATGCGCATGCTGACGCGAAATGGCATAGACATTAGCCTCGTACCTCCCTGGGCAGGCCGAACTGGACAGATTCGGTTGTGGTGACCCGCTCGGCCACCGTGACCGCGCCAAGCCCGGACAGCGCGGAGATGATCTCGCTGACCACCGCGGGGGGCGCCGACGCCCCGGCGGTCAGCCCGACCACGGAAACGCCGGACAGCCAGGACAGCTCGATGTCCGCGGCGCCGTCGATCAGGTAGGCGGGCGTGCCCGCCCGCTGGGAGCGCTCCACCAGCCGCACCGAGTTGGAGGAGTTCTTCGAACCCGCGACGAGCACGAGATCCGCGTCCTGCGCGACCGCGTGCACCGCCGCCTGCCTGTTCGTGGTGGCGTAGCAGATGTCGTCGCTGCCCGGGGCGCGCGTCTGCGGGAACCGTTCGTGCAGCGCCGCGGCCACGTCGGCGGCCTCGTCCACGGCGAGCGTGGTCTGCATCAGGTAGGCGACCTTGTCCGGGTCCCGCGGCCGCAGCGCGGCGACGTCAGCGACGGTCTGCACGAGCACCGTCGATTCGGGCGCCTCGCCGAGGGTGCCTTCCACTTCCTCGTGCCCGGCATGCCCGATCAGCGCGACCGTGTAGCCCTCGCGGGCGAACCGGCGCGCCTCGGCGTGCACCTTCGACACCAGCGGGCAGGTCGCGTCGATCACCGACAGCCCGCGGCCCGACGCGGCGTCCCGCACCGCGGGCGACACCCCGTGCGCGGAGAACACCACGGTCGCGCCGTCCGGCACCTCGTCAAGCTCGTCGACGAACACCGCCCCGCGCTGTTCCAGGTCGGCGACCACGCGGGTGTTGTGCACGATCTGCTTGCGCACGTACACCGGCGCGCCGCGCTGGTCGAGCGCCCGCTCCACGATCTCGATGGCCCGCTCCACCCCGGCGCAGAACGACCGTGGCCCGGCGAGCAGCACCGTCCGCTGCTGGCACGCCGCGGCCCACCGCTCGGCGACGGGAGCGGCCAGCCGCAGCGAGCGCAGCGCGGCCAGCCCGCCGCTCACCATCGCCGGC
>JASHPP010000643.1 GCA_030038035.1 Trebonia sp. | reverse complement strand
CCGGCCGCCAGCGCGTCGCACAGCGCGCACTCCCCGGCCGCCGGCGTCAGCGCGGTGACATCGCGGCTGAGGTCAGCCGGCGAGCGGTCGTGCCCGGCGGCGGACTCCAGGGCGTCCGCGACGGCCGCCGCGAGCTTCGCGTACCCGGCCGAGATGCCCAGCGGCGACGCCATGGACGCGTACTGCCAGGTGTGCAGGGGGCAGTAGCCTCCGGCCCGCGTGTGCCTCGCCTGGTCGTCCTCACGGGTGGCGAGCAGGAACTGGCGGTGCCGGAGCTGTTCCCCCAGGATCTCCTCCAGCCGCGTGCAGACGACGCAGCCGTGGCCGGGTGCCTGGCCGGGCAGGTCATCGCCGCGGGCGGCGGTGCTCGCCGCCGCAGGCTCATCTGCCTCATCTGCCTCAGCTGCGGCGGCGAGCACCGCGCGGAAACCATCGAGCCGCGAGCCGAGATCGTCAAGCGCGGCCAGGTCCTCCTCGGCCGGCGGCGTGCGCACGCAGTGCCGGAAGTGCCCGGCCGCCTCGTCGAGCCGCTTGGCGGCCTGGTCCGCCAGCCGGGCGGCCCAGTCGCGGGCCGCTTCGTGGAACCGCGCGCGCGCCCGCTCTTCGAACGCGGTGACCGCGGCGGTCAGCGCGCCGGCGAGCTGCTGCCCGATCTCCGGGTCGCCGGGCCCTGCCTTGCGGCGCGCGCGCCGCGGGGGCTGGGCAGAAACCGTCCATCCCGGCTCCCTGACCGCCAGGTCCGGGACGTCCCGCGCCGACCAGCCCGCCGGTTCCCTGCCGTCTTCCCCGCTGTCGAGCCCGGCGATCCGGGCACCTATCGCCCCCGGTGAGCGGGCCGTCTGGAGCAGGTCGCCGATCTCGCTCGCGGCCATGACCGTCAGCATCTCCTGCACCTCGCCGGCCCGCCGCTGCAGCCACTGGCCGGCCAGGTCCCGGCCGGCCCGTTCCAGCTGGGCCCGGCCGCCCGCGAGCAGGACGCCGGCCGGCCCGCCGTCTGGGCCGGCGGACAGCGCGTCCTCAAGCGCGGGGGCGAGTAGCTGGCGCAGGTCGGCCTGCCATGCCTGGCTTCTGGCGGCGAGCCGGCCCGGCAGGCTGGTGTCGATCAGGCCGGCGATCCGCGCGGCGATCCGGCCCTGCTCGGCGGCGAGTTCTGCCATCCGCGCGTCGAAGGCGGCCAGCACGCCGGGGACGCGCGGGCCGCTGCCTGGGTCCACGGCCAGCAGGCCGAGCCGCAGGTCCCGGCGCTGCGCGGCGACAAGCGCGGCTGCCCGGTCGGCGGCGTTGAGCAGGAAGAGCCGGGTCTTGTCCGTGGTCAGGAACTCTTCGAGCGGGGCGCGCAGGCCGGGCAGCCCGCTTGCCGACAGCCCGCCCTGGTCGCCGCGCACGACGGCGTCCAGCGCCCGCAGCGCGGACAGCGCGAACACGCGCGGCTCACCCATCCCCAGGTCCTCGCGCAGGCGGCGCCGCACGAAGTCCTGCACGTCGGCCGCGTCCCTGTCATCGACCAGGTCGCGCTTGTTGAGCACCAGGAACATCTTGCCCGCATGCCGGCGCGCCTCGGCGAGGAAGTCGGCCTCCGCCTCCGTCAGCGGCGAGTCGAAGCCGGTCACGAAGATCACCGCATCGGCCTGGGGAAGGAACTGCCTGGTGGTGGCCGTGCCGGTGGCAATGGCCGAGCCGACCCCCGGGGTGTCGACGAACTCGAACCCCAGCCGCAGGATCTCCGCGGGAACCTCTATCTCGACCGACGTCACCCGCATCTCGGCACGCCGCAGGCTCGACTGCGCCACGAATTCGGAAACGCCTGCGAGCGGCACTTCCACGGGCAGCACGGCCTGGTTGCGGCGCACCATCGCCTTGGGCCGGCTGCCGTACCGGACGGTGGTGATCACCGAGGTCATCGGCAGCGCGCCCATCGGCAGGTAGGCGCCGCCGAGCAGCGCGTTCATCAGCGTGCTCTTGCCCCGGCTGAACTGCCCCGCCACGGCGAGCGTGAAGCGGTCGGCGGCAAGCCGCGCAAGCAGTTCCCTGGCCTGGTCCGCGGCCTCCGCGTCGGCGCGCGAGCGCGCCAGGTGCAGCGCCGCCCGGACCATGTCGCCGAGCTCAAGCCGGCTGTCCTGGTAAGCCCGCAGCCCGGTGCCGGCCCGCTGCGTCACATGACCTCCCTGGCCCGATGGCCAGGGACCGTCAGCGCCCGTCGTGGCGGGCCGCGATTCCAGGGTGAGCCCCATCACCCGTTACGTCTTAATTCTGCCAGATGGGCGCAACGGCGCTGGGCTAAGATCGCTGACGGCGGAGGGACTCGCCGCAACCGCGCCAGTGCCAACGGTCCCTGTCGAGCAAGGGGCGTGGCATGTGCGGCATCGCCTGGACGGCTGCGGCGCGAGCAGCCGGCGCTGGGGTGGGCTGGCATCGGCCGGCGCGGACGGGCCGCTAGCGTGCCGGCCGCGACTCCGGTCCCGCGCGGGCCGACGCTGCCCGTGCTCTACACCGCGGCGGACCTGCTGACCGGGCCTGGCTGCCCGGTGTGCCGCTACGCCGGCGAGAGCAGCGACCGCTACCTGGCCTGGTTCGCGCTCGAAGCGCACGCGGACACGATGACCGTCACCCGGCTCTGCTCGTCGCTTGGCATGTGCTCGCGCCACACGCGCGGGCTGATCCGCCAGCCCGGAGCGGCGCGCCGGCTCACCGCTGTCTACCGCTACCTCGTGCGGGCGGCCAGGGACCGGCTGAGCGGCCAGCGGGGACAGCTTGCCAGCTGCCCGGCGTGCGAGCATGACGATGGCGCCTCGGGGCGGGCGCTGGAGACCCTGCTCGAGGGCCTGGCAGCCGACGGCCCGGTCCGCGACCGGTACCGCAAGCTCGGCGGGTTGTGCCTGCCCCATCTGCAGTCGGCGTCGGCGCGGGGAGGCCGGCAGGTCATCGCCTGGCTGGCGCAGGCGACCACGGCGGCTGTCGGCGCCGGCGCGGCGAGCTCAGGCTGGCTGGCGGGGACCGACCACGACGCGCGGCCGCGGGTCGCGCTGCTGCAGGCGGCGTCGCGGGCCGGCGTGCCGGCGGGCCCCGATGTGTGCCTCGCGTGCCTGGCAAGCGCCCGCGCGGAGCACGACTGCCTGGCGCGCATGGCCCGCTCCGATGGCCGTGGCGAGCCTGATCCCCGGCTGGTGCTGTGCGCCGGACATCTGGGCGACCTGATCGTCCTGGCGGGCCAGCGGGCCGCGGCCGCCCTGCTGACATGGCAGGCTGCCTCCCTGGTCGCCGGCCTGACCGGGCCGTCCGGGCGGCCCGGGCCGTCCGGGCGGCCCGGGCTATGGCGGGCGGGGAAGCCGGGCGGGCCTGCTGACTGGCTGCGGCCCTGGCGCGGCCGGGGCGGCCAGGGGGGCCGGGGCGGCCAGGGGGGGTGCGCCGTGTGCCTGTCCGCGGCGGCCGCCGCGCGGCAGGCCGTCGGCAACCTGCGCGCGCAGTTGGGAGCCGCCGATCCCGTCCCCGGCCGTCAGGTGCCGCTTATGCCGTTGTGCGTCCGGCACCTGCTTGGCCTGGCGGCAGCTGCCCCGCCGGCCGGGAAGATGGCCGTGCCCGCGGCCCTTGGGCACGCGAACGCGCTGATCGCGGAGCTGGACGAAGCGTTCGGCAAGGGAACCTGGGCGCGTCGCGACGAAGCCAGGGGCCAGGAGATGACCGCGTGGCGGCGGGCGGCGGCGTTCCTCGACGGGAGCGTGTTCTGCGGGCGGCCGCCGCACGAGACCTGACGCTGCCGCGCGAAAGTACCGTGGCGCCGGGCTGGCCAGGTATTGTGGATTTAGGCGGAGGGGCCCGCCGTAAATGCGGATGCCAACGGTCCCTGTCACGTGACAGGAGACGTAAGACCGCATGAGGCAAGTTATGGCACTGAGCCATGTCCGCAAATCCTACGACGGCAAGGTCGTCCTCGACGACGTCACGCTGGCGTTCTTGCCGGGCGCGAAGGTCGGTGTGGTCGGCCCGAACGGCACGGGCAAATCCACGCTGCTGAGGATGCTCGCGGGGCTGGAGCAGCCCGCCAACGGCGAAATCCACCGCATGCCCGGCTGTAGCGTCGGGCTGCTGGCGCAGGAGCCCGCGCTGGATGAGGGCAAGACGGTGCTCGGCAACGTCGAGAACGCGGTGACCGGGACAAGGGCGCTGCTTGACCGCTACGACGAGGTCGCCGCGAAGCTGGCCGCTGACTACTCCGACGACCTCCTCGACGAGCTGGGCCGACTGCAAGAGCAGCTGGACCGCCTGGACGCATGGGACCTGGACAGCCGGCTTGAGCAGGCCATGGACGCGCTGCGCTGCCCGCCGCCTGACGCCGCGGTGGCCGTGCTGTCGGGCGGGGAGCGGCGCCGGGTGGCGCTGTGCCGGCTGCTGCTGTCCCAGCCGGACGTGCTGCTGCTCGACGAGCCGACCAACCACCTGGACGCCGAGAGCGTGCTGTGGCTGGAACAGTACCTCGCCAAGTACCCCGGCACGGTGGTGGCGGTCACGCACGACCGGTACTTCCTGAACAACGTGGCCGGCTGGATCCTCGAGCTCGACCGCGGCCGCGCCTATCCGTACGAAGGGAACTACGCGACCTACCTGGAGACCAAGGCCGCCAGGATCAACGTCGAGGGGCGGCGGGATGCCAGGTTGCGCCGGCGGCTGGAGGACGAGCTGGAATGGGTGCGGTCCAGCCCGCGCGCGCGGCAGGCCAAGAGCCGCGCCCGGCTGGACAGGTATGAGCAGATGGCCGCCGAGGCGGCGTCTCGCCAGCGGCTTGACTTTGAGGAGATCCAGATCCCGCCCGGCCCCCGGCTTGGCAGCCTTGTGGTAGCGGCGGCCAATGTCACCAAGGGGTTCGGCGACGGCGTGCTGATCGGGGGCCTGAGCTTTTCCCTGCCGCCGAACGGCATCGTCGGTGTCATCGGCCCGAACGGCGTGGGCAAGACAACGCTGCTGAAGATGATCGTCGGCGAGGAACGGCCGGACGGCGGGGCGCTCCGGGTCGGCGAGACCGTGCGGGTCTCTTACACCGACCAGATGCGGGCAGGCATCGACCCGGTTAAGAGCGTGTGGGAGGTCATCTCGGGCGGCGAAGCGTACATTCAGGCCGGGCGGACCGAGATCCCAAGCCGCGCCTACGTGGCGGCGTTCGGGTTCAAGGGCCCCGACCAGCAGAAACCGGCCGGGCTGATGTCCGGCGGCGAGCGCGGCCGGATGAACCTGGCGCTGACGCTGAGGCAGGGCGGAAACCTGCTGCTCCTGGACGAGCCCGCCAACGACCTGGACACGGAGACTCTCGCATCGCTGGAGGAAGCGCTGCTTGAGTTCCCCGGCTGCGCGCTGATCACCAGCCACGACCGGTGGTTCCTCGACCGGGTGGCCACGCACATCCTGGCCTGGGAAGGCGGCGCGGACTGGTACTGGTTCGAGGGCAACTTCGACGCCTACGAGCAGAACAAGGCCGAGCGTCTCGGCGCCGAGGCCGCCCGCCCGCACCGGGTCGCCTACCGCAAGCTCACCCGCTAGCGAACGGGAGGAACCGCTGATGCATGAGGTCACCATGAATGGCAGTGGCCAGTTCCCGTCCCTGCTCTTCGCGGAAGCGCCGGGGGCCTGGGACGTCGGGGAGCCCGACGGGATTCCGTCGTCCGCGCGAGACCTGTACCTGGACCAGATCGTCACGGCGGTCGCGGGTGACCGGGAGGAACATGACCTGATCACGAGGGTCATGTTCGGCCATCTGCCTGACGTCGCGGCGGTGCGCTACCGCCAGGAGGTTTTCCAGGACCTGGAAGACCCCGCGCTGTTCGATGCTGTCGAGCGCTTCGCCGACGGCATGTCGCAGGCGCGCACCCACCTGCGTCAGCTGGCCAGGATGGACTACCGCTACCAGCAGGAGGGCTGGCTGCTTGACGCGGCGGCCATCTACTGCGCCGCGGTGCAGTCACTGGCCGCGCACCTGGCCGCGGCGACCGTGCGTTCCCGCGCCCTGCTGGCCTTCCGGGAGTACCTGGCCTCGTACGTGGCCTCGGCCGGGTTCACCGCGCTGGCGGGCGATACCAAGGCTCAGCAGGACACCCTCGGGGAAGTCCGCTACTGCACCCGCATCAGGGGCGACAGGGTCGACGTCAGCCGGTACTCAGATGAAGCCGACTACAGCGCCGTAGTGCTGAAGACCTTCGAGCGCTTCGCGCAGGGCGCGGTCAGGGATTACCGGGTCCACTACCGGACATGGCCGGGGATGAACCACATCACCGCGCAGATCCTCGACCTGGTGGCCAGGCTTTTCCCCGCGGAGTTCGCCGGGCTTGAGGAGTACTGCCGCGCCCATGCCGGGTTCATTGACGAGGGAGTCCGGCGCGCCGAGCAGGAGTTCCAGTTCTACCTGGCATATCTTGACTACATCAGGCCGCTTCGCGTCGCGGGGCTGTGCTTTTGCTATCCGGAGGTCTCCGCTGGTTCCAAGGAAGTCCTCGCAGCCGACACCTACGACCTGGCCCTGGCCAGCAAGCTCGTCGCCGGACGCAAGCCGGTGGTCACCAACGACTTTCGCCTGGAAGGCCGCGAGCGGGTCTTCGTCGTGACCGGGCCCAACCAGGGCGGGAAGACGACGTTTGCCCGGACCTTCGGCCAGCTCCACCACCTGGCCGGCACCGGCTGCCCGGTCCCTGGCAGCGCTGCCAGGCTGTTCCTCTTCGACCGCCTGTTCACCCATTTCGAAGTGGTGGAAGACCTCGCCAAGATGAGCGGAAAGCTGGAAGACGACCTGATCAGGGTCGGGGAGATCCTGCGGGCGGCCACCCCGCGCAGCATCATCGTCCTGAACGAGGCCTTCGCCTCCACGACCCTGTACGACGCTCGCTTCCTTGGCACGAAGCTGCTGACGAAGGTCATGGAGCTGGACGCCCTGTGCGTGTACATCACGTTCGTCGATGAGCTTGCCTCGCTCGGTGACCAGGTCGTCAGCATGATGAGCACGATCGTCCCCGAGGAGCCGGCGACGCGTACCTACAAGGTGGTCAGGAAGCCCGCCGACGGCCTGGCGTACGCGCTGGCCCTCGCCGAGAAATACGACCTCACCTACGCCCGGCTGCGCGACAGGCTCACGCCATGAAGGCCCATCTGCTCTACCAGGACCGGGACTTCGACTTCGCGGCCCCGTTGCCTCCCGGCCACCAGGACCTGACCCAGGACCTGGAGCTGACCACGCTGCTTGCGGCGATGGCCGCTGACGACAAGTTCCTGTGGGAGGTGGCCGGCAAGGTGCTGCTCGCCAGCTTGCCCGACGCGGACGCCATCTGCTACCGCCAGCGGATCCTGGCCGACTGCCTCGCCCATCCGCAGGTCATCAGGGAGATGTACGACATCGCGACCGCCGCCCTCCTGGACAAGAGGCGGCTGTGGGGAGGGTACGGCTCGAATTACCAGACTCCCTCGGGCAACCTCTCGGGGGCGGTCGGCCATCTGGAGGCGTACGTGGCCCGGCTGAGGCAGCTGCGAAAGATCGCCGACGACCACGCGGAGGAATTCCGCTCCGACGGGCTGCGGGCGCTGTTCGCCACGCTGCAGGGCGAACTGGACGACGAGTACTTCGAGGAGGTCAGCTACCACCTCAAGCAGCTGCGCTTCCGCGGCGGGGTGCTGATCAGCGCCGAGCTGGACAGGGACAACGGCGGGATGGGTTTCGTGCTGCGCGCCACCGGCGACGGCCGCCGCCGGTGGCGGCAGCGGCTGGGGATAGGGCAGCGCTCCACCTACTCCTTCACGCTCGCGCCCCGCGACGAGGCCGGCGCCCAGATACTGGCCGACCTCACCAGCCGGGGCATGAACCTGGTCGCCAACGCGGCCGCCCAGTCCGCGGACCACATCGACAGCTACTTCACCATGCTGCGGGGGGAGCTGGGCTTCTACGTCAGCTGCCTGAACCTCGCCGACCGGCTGGCGGCCAAAGGCGTACCGGTCACGACACCCGAGCCCGCGCAGTCGGCCTGGCCCGCGTTCTCGTGCACGGACCTGCGCGATGCCTGCCTTGAGCTCCAGTCGTCTGGGCCGGTCGTGGGCAACGACGTGCAGGGCGACGGGAAGCCGCTGGTCATCATCACCGGCGCCAACTCGGGCGGAAAATCGACGTTCCTGCGCAGCGTCGGCGTGGCTCAGCTCATGATGCAATGCGGGCTATTCGTCACTGCCGCGGCCTACCGCGCGGACGTGACCTGCGGGATCTTCACCCACTTCATCCGGGAGGAGGACTCGAGCATGACCAGCGGGCGGCTAGACGACGAGCTGCGCCGGATGAGCGCCATCGTCAGCCAGCTCAAGCCGCATTGCCTCATGCTGTTCAACGAGTCGTTCGCCGGGACCAACGAGCGCGAAGGATCCGAGATCGGCTACCAGGTCGTCCGCGCGCTCCTCGACGTCTCGGCCAAGGTGTTCTTCGTCAGCCACCGGTTCGACTTCGCCGACCGCTTCCGCCGCGAGCGCGACCGCGCCGTCCTGTTCCTGCGGGCAGAACGCCAGCCCGACGGGCGGCGGAACTACAAGCTCGCGGTCAAGGACCCGCTCCCGACCAGCTTCGGCGAAGACCTCTACTATCAGCTCGGCGGTTGGCTGGATGAGGACAAGGCCGCCATTCCCGCTGTCGGGGGAGCACCCCCGGACGGCCGCACCTCGTCCGGGGCGCGGTCATCCGATTTGCCGGGCTTACGGTAATTCGTCATTCGTCCCCATTGCCCGGCGGCTCCGGCCGCCGCAGCCCTGGGTTGGCGGCGGGGCCCCCGCCGCCAACCCTATTGATGGGTGGGGCCCACACCGCCAATACCTATCGGGCCGACGGCACGAGACTGTCGGCTGTCTCGGTGGCAGCCGGAGACGGGGTATGCGAGGGCACGCTGCTCGCGCAGGTCAGTGGCAGCGCCGCCGTGCAACTGGCGCGACTGCCCTCGCGGCTGAGCGCAACGCCTACAGCGATCAGCGACAGGGAGATCACCACCCACAGCAGCAGCGCGATTTGGCCAGGCGCCAGGCGCAGGAGGGACCGGCGGGCAATGCTGTGGCGCGAGTGCCGCCGCCCGCGGCCCGGACCGCGGGGCACTCGTCGCGACCGGCTGCGAACAGCCTCACGCGGTGGCATCTGCTCGCCCTCGGCCAGCCGGCCGAAGGTATCAAGCAGCGCGGCCAGATCGGGATCGGTTTCTGTGAGCTCGCCGGTGATAGACGCCAGGGCGCGCTCTTCCCATGGGTTGAGGGTCACCGCCGCACCTGCCCTTCGGCGCGCGCGCCCGGGGGAACCGGTGGCAAAGACCATCCCGCACGCCGATGAGCGGGCAGGACAAAGTCAGCGACTCGCATTAGGCACCTCCACCTGTCATGCGTGTCCATACGCCAGGACGGTAGAGGCCATCACCCCGGATGAATTGCCGAGTCTACGCGAGCCTCATCGCGTGCTCATTCCACTATATGTTATTGTCGCCTGGCCATCGCCTCAGGACAGGCGGCCTATCGCCGGCCGCCCGCGCCGCGACGCCGCGGGGATGTGGATTAAGAGATCGCTTAATCCTGGCTCGCCCGTATCACCGTTACCGAGTTACAGTTGCGGGAACGCGTTCCGGCTGGAGGGATGTCTGAGATGAGCGCAGAGAGCGCGGAGGTGCTGGAGGTGCTGCGCGAGGTCTGGCGCAGCCAGGGTCAGACTGCCGCCGATCTCGACGACGAGGGCTGTGAGAAGTCCTGCAAGCGGATGACCGACGCCGGGGTCGGGTTCGAGGAGTTCGCCGGCGAGAATGACGCGGACCGCATTGAGGCGTGGCGCGGCAGGCTAGCGCGTGAGGGCAAGCTCAGCCGGTCGGGTGGCAGCGTCCGTGACCTTATCCTGGGACCGCGCGATTCAGTCTTGCGGCCCGAGGAGATTCACTGAGTGGAGTACCCAGGCACCGTCAGTGAGCTGACCGACGGCCTGCGGCGAGGTGGCTACCTGGCTGATCGCGGGCTCGCCACGACCCTGTTCGTGTCGCTCTCGCTGCACCGCCCCGTGCTGCTCGAGGGTGAGGTCGGCGTCGGCAAGACCGAGGTCGCGAAGGTGCTGGCGGGCAGCTACGGCCGCAAGCTGATCCGGCTGCAGTGCTACGAGGGCATCGACACCAACCAGGCGCTGTACGAGTGGGACTACGCCCGCCAGATGCTGCAGATCCGGGCCCTGTCCGAGCACGACCTGGCGTCTGAAGAGGCGGTGGACAGGCTGTTCGGCCCCAAGTTCCTGCTCCAGCGGCCGCTGCTCGAGGCCGTTCAGGCTGGCGACAGGGCGGTCCTGCTGATCGACGAGGTCGACCGGGCCGACGACGAGTTCGAGGCGTT
>JASHPP010000642.1 GCA_030038035.1 Trebonia sp. | reverse complement strand
CTGCGCGCTGGCGTTCATCGTCGCCCGGCGCAGGCGCGCGCAATCCGCGCGGCTGCCGCGGTCGCCGCGGGCGGGGCCGGGCGGCAGCCACGCCAGGCGGTCCCGCGCCGCGCGGCAGCAGCACTCGGCCGGCCAGCACGGCACCCGCGCCCTGGGTCAGCCGCGCGCGCCTGGCGCCGCGGGCACCACGGCAGGGCGCGCCGTGCGCGTCGTACCTGGGTCGGCCGGCTCGCTCGGGCCGGCCGCGCGCCCGCACACCAGGCGGGTGACGACAGGAGGGCCCCCGTGGGGGCCCGCCAGCCCGCCGGCGCAGGCGAGCGCGCGGCCGGCCGCCGGCGCTCGGCCGCGCGCAGGCGAGCACGCGGCGCTGGCCCCCTGGGAGCAGGCGCCGACCGAGTTCGCCGCCGCGCCGGTCGTCGCGGACCTGCCCGACTGGGCGACGAGCACCGGCCCGATGTACGTGTGGAACCCGGCCGCCTCCACCGGGCCGCAGCCTGTCATCGAGTGGGAGGAAAATTAGCAGTCAGAACGGTCCGGGCCGCTGCCTAGGCTTTGCCCGCCGCGAGCTTGGACTTGACGTCGGACGCGTACAAGTGCACGTACTCCTGGCCGGACAGCTGCCTGATCGCCCGCATCACCTCGTCGGCCACGGCGCGCCGCGCCTTCGCCGGCGGTTCCCCGGCCAGGTGATCGAACGTCAGCGGCTCCCCGATCCTGATCTCGATCCGGGTCGGGTGGGGCAGCGGCGCGCCAGGGGGCAGCATCTTCCTCGTCCCCATCATCGCCACGGGGATCACCGGCGCGCCGGAGTTCAGTGCCAGGTAGCCGATGCCCGACCTGCCCCGGTAGAGCCGGCCGTCCGGCGACCGGGTGCCCTCCGGGTAGAACCCGAACAGCTCGCCCGCCCGGAGCAGGTCCACCGCCGCCTCAAGCGTGGCCTGCGCCGACCGCGCTCCCTCCCGGTCGATCTGAAGCTGGTTGGTCGACCGCAGGTAGGCCGCCCACAGCCGCCCGAGCGGGCCCCTGGCGGTGAAGTACTCGGCCTTGGCGGGGAACACGACCGGCCGGTCGATCATCAGCGGCAGGTACATGGAGTCGATGAACGACAGGTGGTTGGACGCGATGACCGCGGGCCCGGTCGCGGGGATGTGCTCAAGGCCGACGGCCCTCGGCCTTCCGATCGCGTGCAGGAACGGGCCGATCACGAGACGCGAAAGCTGGTACTGCACTCAGGCGTCCTCTGCCTAACCTCGGGGTCTGGCCTGCGACGGAAGACCCGGCGAAGGCGGTACCAACATAGCGCGCCGCACCAACCCGGCCGGAAGCGGACGCCGCCATACAGATCACAAGCGGCAGCGCGAAGGGGAGCGCGGCGGCGGGCACGATCACCCCCGAGTCGTCGGCGAACCAGCCGATGACGAGCACCAGCCAGATCAGCCAGGCGAGGGTCCGCAGCAGCGGCTCGGCGGCGAACGCCCGGTTCAGCGTCCGCAGCCGCAATGCCGCAGGCCGCCACAGCGCCGCCCAGGCCGCGACGGCCGTGACCGGGATCAGCCAGCTGAACACGCTGACCGTGAGCGTGTCCACGTTAGAGCTGACCTTGCGCTCGAGCAGCGCGCCGCCGCGGCCGTGCAGCAGGTTCCCCGCGAACGCCCCGATGTCGGAGATCCCGGCCGCCGGGAAGAAGTAGCTGACCACGGCGAACGCGGCGAACACCAGCAGCCCGCTCACCGCCACGGGGGCCGCCCACCGCCGGCTGACGCCCCTGCCCGCGATCGCAAGCACCAGCACGACCAGGCACGGCACGAGCGCGATCGTCGCGCCCACCTTGGCGCCGAATCCGGGCCAGCCGGCCGCCACGACCGCGAACAGCCCGACGGCGGACGCCGCGAGCACGGCGGGCCACCGGCGCGCAGGGAAGCGGCGCGCCGCGAGCAGGCCGAGCCAGGCGGCGCCGGTCAGGGCGCAGGCGCAGTAGACGCCAAGCGCCTCGTTGCCGATCCCGTAGAACCGCCCGCCCTCGATCAGCGAGAGCCCGAACGGCGTCTCGAGCTGCAGCCGGGACCCGGTCATGACGTCGATGCCGAGCACGGCCAGGGTGAACAGGCAGATCGCCCCGTACGGGCCGAGGGCGTCCCGCCGCCACGGCCCCGCCAGGGCCGCGGCCCCGACCGCCAGTGCCCACGCGACCGCGATGCCGTACAACCAGGCCGCCGGGTGGGCGTGCAGCCACCAGGGCACCAGGTTGGCAAGGAACGTGCCGGCGGGAACGGCAGCGGCGAACACCCCGGCCGTCCGCCACCAGCTGGCCCGGCGGCGGGCACGCCCGGGACCGGCGCCCCAGCACAGCAGGGCGGGCACGCCGAGCACGAGGGCGTCCGCGAGCGCGTAGCCGATGAAGAACCAGCCGTGCGTGCTGATCCACACCTGCTCGGCCGTATCCCTGCCCACCAGGGCCCGGATCGCGGCGGCCAGCGGCCCCCTGGGGACGCTGGTCAGCATGGCCCCGCTGATCCCTGGGGGCACGTGGCGGCCGAGCCAGCCGGCGACCGTCGGGGTCAGGTCGGTGATCGTCACGATCCCCGGCTGCCTGGTGGACGCGGAATCGAGCAGGCCGCCGCTGAACCCGGGCCCGCTCACCACGACGGACCGCAGGTGCGGCCCGTCCGCCAGCGCGGCTCCTGGCGCGGCGACCAGCAGCATCGTGTCCGGCGGCAGGCCGGCCACGATCCGGGCGAGGACGTGGTCGGCGGCAGCCGCCGATGCTCGTTCGGGAACCGTGATGGCGCCGAGGTCGATCACGGTCAGCGGGCAGCGGGCCAGCACCGCGGCGGTGATGTCCGATGGGGACGGCAGGTAGGCAGAGACGGCACCTGAGGGGGTCGCCAGGGCGAGCGCGGCGCCCGGGCCGACCGCGGTGGCGCAGCTGGCCAGGCTGGCGAGCAGTCCCCAGTCGGGGCTCTCGTGGAACTGCCGGTTGTACGCCACGATCTGGGCCATGGCGGGGACGCGGGCGCCGCCGCCGGCCGGCCTGACGGCGGGCAGCGCCGGGCAGGGGCGCGGTCCCTGTGCCCGTGCGCCGCCGTTGAGCGTCAGCCAGCCGTCGTCGGGGCAGGCGAGCGGCTGTTCGGCGTAGTCGACGAGCGACCCCACCGAGCCCTCGCCCGCCAGCCGCCACAGCGCCGGCGTGCTCGCGGCGGAGGCGAAGGTCCAGCGCAGCCCCGGTATGCCCACGATCACGACGTGGGCGACCGTGTGCCCGTTGCCGGCGGCCGGCGGCGCAGCCCGGGCGGGCGGCGCGGACAGGCTCAGCAGGGCGGGTGCGAGCAGCGCGGCCAGCGCGAGGCCCGCGGCTGCCCGGCCTGTCGATCGCAACGCCCTCTTCACCCGGTCAACGGTAGCCGCCTGCGGGGCCCGTTGCGGCGGGCATCCGGCCTAGCCCAGCGGCGTGGTCGTCCACGCGGCCGGATTCGCGCCGAGGAATTGGGTCCGCGCGAGCACTCCGAGCACCCCGCGGGCTGACCTCCAGGTATAGCGGGTGGCCCGCCCCCGGGTCGGCAGCCTCCCGGCTCACGTAGCCGGCGCTCGCGGAATCCCCGTCGGCGAAGTCGATGCCTGCCGCGGCGCCCTCAGAGAAGCCCGGCGGCAGCCAGCCGAAGGCCGCGTAGGGCACGAGCGGGTTGAACTGCTCCGGCGCGTTCACCTGCGCGGCGGGAGCGGCGTGGCGCTGGGGAGCCGCCACGGTCCGTTCGGGATGATCGGAGAAGAGCGCGTGCGGGACGGTCAGCGCCCCCGCTACCGCAACCGCCGCGAGGGCTGGCGCGGCGACGCGGCGCGCCCAGAGCCAGCGCCGGCCGCGGCGGCGGGCCCGGTCGAGGTCGATCGCGGGCGGGGGCTCGGCATACCCACCTGATGCTCGCGGGCGGGCGCGCGGTTGCCCGCGGTTTCGTGATCACCGGCCGCCCGTGTAGGCCTCGGTCAGCGTTGCCAGCAGGTCCGCCGTGCTGAACCGGCCGTCGATCCTGGCGCGGGCGGTGGCGGCCATGCGCGCCGCGACGGCCGGCCGGTCCAGCAGGTACCCGATCGCCGCGGCCAGCAGGTCGGGACGCCGCGGGGGTACCAGCAAGCCGGTTTCCCCGGGTACGACCACGTCGCCGACGGCGTTCACCGCGGTGGCCACCACAGGGACTTCGCACCTCATGGCCTCGACCACAGAAGTGGGCAGGCCCTCGTAGCGGCTGGGCAGCGCGAAGACGTCGAAGGCGGGCAGGATGTCAGGGACGTCCGTCCGCTCGCCTGCCAGCACGACCCGCGGAGCGGGCGGCGAGCCGGGACGCCCCGCCCGCGCTGCCAGCTGGCCGATGCGTTCGGCGAGCTCGCCGCCGCCGACCCAGACGCCGACCACGTCCGGCCGGCCGAGCTGGCGCAGCGCGGCGATGAAGTCCTCTGGCGCCTTCTGGTAGGTGAGCCGTCCGACCGCGCCGACCACGGCGGCCCCGGCCGGGATGCCCAGCGCCTGCCGTGCCTTATCGCGGGCTTCCGTGGTGCGGGGTTCCCCGCCGTCCACGGCCACGCCGATCGTCCGGATCCGCTGGGGGGCGGCTAGCCCGCGGCGGACCGCCTCGACCGCCACACCGGTCCCGACGCAGAGCACCACGTCGGTGGTCGAGGCCATGAGGTGCGGCGTCCCCGTGGTGGCGACCGCGGTGAATGCCGTCGGCGATGTGGTCATACCAGGGGAAACCGGCTTGCTAGTGCCCCCGCGGCGCCCCGACCTCCTGGCCGCCGCGATCGGGTACCTGCTGGACCGGCCGGCCGTCGCGGCGCGGATGGCGGCCGCCGCCAGCGCCCGGATCGAAG
>JASHPP010000641.1 GCA_030038035.1 Trebonia sp. | reverse complement strand
GCCGCCGCTGAACGGGTTTGTCAGCGAGTGGCTGATCTTCCAGGGCCTGTTCCAGGGGTTCCGCACCGGCAGCCACCTGACCGGCATCCTCATCGTGCTCGCCGCGGGGACGCTGGGGCTTACCGGCGGGCTGGCGATCTACGCGTTCGTCCGCGGGTTCGGCATCCCCTACCTCGGCATGCCGCGGACCCGGCCGGCGGCCGCCGCCACCGAGAAGGGCCAGCCGGTCGCCGGGCCGGGACTGCTGGCGGTCGCGTGCGTCGCGCTGGCCGTCGGCGCGCCGGTCATGCTCTTCGCGCTGTCCCGGATGGCGCGCACCGTCACCGGGGTCGCGCTCGGCCCGCTGCTGCTGCCCGGCAAGCTGACCGTGCTGCCCGCGCACGCGGACTTCTCCGCGTTCTCGCCGACCTACCTGACCGTGTTCCTGGTGTGCGCGCTGGCCGTCCCCGTCCTGATTTACCTCGCGGGCCGGCCGCGCGCCAGGTCCGTGACCGTGCCGGTGTGGGACGGCGGCATCGTGTCCTTCCGGCCGCGGATGCAGTACTCGGCGATGACGTTCTCCGCGCCCACCCGGGTCACGTTCGACGCCCTGTACCGGCCGTCGGTGTCCGTCAGCCGTGCCTCCGAGGACGACCCGGCGGGCCGCTCCGGCCCGGTGCACTACGAGGCGCAGGTGACGCCGGTGTTCCAGCGGTACCTGTACCGTCCGGCCGTGCGGGTACTGGAGTGGCTGGCGGACCTGGTGCGCCCGGTACAGTCCGGCGACGTCAACCTGTACCTGCTGTACGTGTTCGCCGTCATCTTGCTGGCCTACCTGCTCGGCGCGGTCTGAGATGGCGGTCCCGGACGGCTCCGCTGCCGTCAGCTGGCTGGTGCTCGTCTACCGGCTGCCCCCCAAGACGGGCGCGCTGAAAGCCACGCTCCGCCGTCGGCTGGACGCCGTCGGCGCGGTCTACGTGTCACGGGCCTGCGCGGCGGTCCCGTCCTCGGGTCCGGCCGAACGGATGCTGCGCCGGCTGCGGGCCCTGATCGCCGACGCCGGCGGCGCCGCGGTGCTGCTGCGGGCGCAGGCGCTGGCCGGCGAGCCGGAGCTGACCGTGGCCTTCAACGCCGCGCGCGATCGCGAGTACGAGGACATCGTCACCGGCTGCGGCGACGCGGTGCAGGCGCTCGAGGTCATGGCGGCGGCGTGCGAGTTCCGCTGCGAGCAGCTGTGGGACATGGAAGCCAGGCTGAAACAGCTGACCGGGCGCTACCACGCGCTGCGTGACCGCGATCCGCTCGGCGCCGAGCAGGGCGGGGCGGCGGCCCTGGCCCTGGCCCGGTCCCACTCCGCGTTGCACGACTACGCCAGGGGCGTGTACGCAACCGACAGCGCCTCGTGACCCGACGGCCTTGATTCCCCTTACGTTAGAGAATGAGCGTTGAGGTGTAACCTATTATATCGATCGATAAAGGCTAGATGGGGGTTTCTTGCGATGAGCGACGACCACTGGCACCGGCCGCTGGCCCAGATCCGCGCCGGCGAGCTGACCGGCGACACCGGCCAGACTTCCGGGATGACCCGCTGGGAGGCGATCTCCGGGAAGAGCACCGGGGCGGAAAAGCTCTGGATGGGGCAGACGCACGTCGCGGCGGGCGCCAAGTCGGGTGACCACCACCACGGCGAGGCGGAGACCGCGATCTTCGTGCTGTCCGGCACGCCCGCGTTCGTCTTCGCCGACGGGGACCGCGAGGTGCGGCTGGAGACCAAGCCGGGGGACTATGTCTTCGTGCCGCCGTACGTGCCGCACCGGGAGGAGAACCCGGGGGCGGGCGAGGCCGTGGTCGTCATCGCTCGCAGCAGCCAGGAGGGCATCGTGGTCAACCTGGAAAGCCTGTGGCCGTCCACCCCGCCGGGCCAGGTTCCGTAGCCCGTCAGCGTCGCCCCGCCCCGGCCTCCGCCCCGGCCTCCGCCCCGGCCCGGCCCCGGCCCGGCGGACCGCCCGGGCCCGCCCGGCGGACCCGATCCGGCGGACCCCATCCGGACAAACCATCCCAAACCGGTCGCTGTCTGCGCCCGCCGGGCAACATAGGACCCAAACGGCAGTCAGAAATCGGCATAAAACGGACAATAAACCTGCTGCTCGGGTCCTATGTTGCAGCTCCGGCCGGATAGTCGGCGGGGACTGGCCCGTCTGGACGCCGCGGCCGCCAGCCGAGCGCAGGCGCTACCTGGGCGGCAAGCAGTTCCAGTGCGGCGCGTAACCACGGCCGTGCCAAGCCTGACCGGCTGGTCCGCTCGGCGACCGCGGCCAGGAACGGAAACGGCGACGGCAGCCCGCCCGACGAGGAGTCGAAATGATGCTGGGCCACCCAGACGGAGTCAAACCCCAGCTCCTCGGCGGCGACGAAGAGCTCTACGTAGTCGCGGTACAGCCGCCGCGGGTTCGGGCCCCCGTGCAGGTGGGACAGGAAGCCGAGTCGGAAGGGTGCGGGCATGGCGGTCCTTTCAGCGCGTTCGCCGGTGCGGCCCTGGCTATGGCGCCAGGACGGCGAAGCCGTGGGCGCCGTCCCGCCGCAACTGGTCAACCAGGCCGTACTCCCAGTCCAGGTATGCCTGCATGACCGCGGGGTCGACGTCGGTGCCCTCATAAGGACGGCGGTAGACGTCGGCGACAGGCGAGAGCATCTCCGCCGGGCCAGACGCGAGCGGGCGGCCTGACCTCGCCCAGCCCTCGGTGCCGGCCGCAAGCGCGACCACGTCGATGCCGGCTCCGGTCTGCGCGGGCTGAAGGTCAGCCGCCGCCCAGCAGGCCAGGTATCCGTCCGAGCTGGCCAGGACGACCCGCCGCGGGCTCCCGGGCCGGCCGAGGCGGTCGATCAGCTCCGGGCGCGACATGTCGGTGCGCAGCGCCCAGGCCGCGCCTGGCACATGACCCGCCAGGAACCGTCGGCTGGTGTCCACGTCCACCACGCGTGCCTCGCCGGCGCGCAGCCAGTCTGCTACCAGTGCCGGGCCGGCCATCAGCACATCGGGCAGGCGCGGCCGCTCAGCTGCCCACGGCCCGCGCTCCAGCCGGCCGGCGGTGCCGGGCGGTCCCGCCCCCGGCTCGGCCAGCTCGGCACTGGTCACCACGACGTCCCAGCCCATCTGCGCCAGCCACGACGCGGTCATCGCCGCGCGGCCGCCCCCGTCGCCCGCGAGCACCACCAGCGCCCCCCTGACCGGTGCGAACCAGTCGGTCTCCTGCACCAGCTGCCCGCCGGGCGCGGACCGGAATCCCGGGAGGTGGCCGCTTTCGTACTCCTGCGGCGTGCGGACGTCGAACCGGTAGACGGTCCTGGTCCCGTCGTCGAGCGACCGGAGCTCGTCCCCGCTGACCAGGCGCACGCCAGTCTTGTCGGCCACGACCCAGGCGGCGGCCTCGGCTTGCCGGGCCGCCGCGACGGAAACCTCCGGCGCGCGGCGCAGCTGGCCGTGGTCGAGCCGGAGGCCGGCCAGGATCCACCCGATGGTGCCGTTGCGCAGCGCGGCCACGCGGTTGGGCAGCCCGGCGTTGATGAGCGACTGCGTGCCGATGATGCTCCTGGTCCGGCCCGCGCAGTTCACCACGACCACGGTGGCCGGATCGGGGGCAAGTTCGCGAACCCGCAACACCAGCTCGGCCCCGGGCACGCTGACGGCGCCAGGAATGCTCATCGTGGTGTACTCATCGAACCGGCGGGCATCGACCACGACGGCACGCGGCGTCCCGCCGGCCTGGCTGCCCGGGCCGTCGCGGAGCAGTGCGGCGACCTCGTCCGCGGGCAGCGACGGCGTCCCCGCGGTGACCGCCACCAGCTCACCGAACGCCTTGCTCGGCGCGTTGACGTCGCGGAACACCTCACCGCCCGCGACTATCCAGGCATCCAGTCCGCCGTCAAGCAGCGACACGTCGGTGTACCCGAGCTGCCGCAGCTTCCCGACCGCGGTTTCCGCGTCGCCGGGATCATCGCCGTACACCACGATGGGGACCGAGCGCCGCGGCAGCCGCTCGTAAACCTGCGCTTCCAGCTGGCCCAGCGGGAACGACGCGGCGAACAGCGGGTGGCCCTCGGCGAAGCGGCCCTCCGGTCGCACGTCGAGGATCGCGATCTCGCTCTTGCCGAGCAGTGCGCGGCGCACCGTGGCGGGCGTCGTCACGGGGATGTGCGGCATGAGACAGATCTTAACCCTAATCCCTATTTGACCGATCGACTTTATATGTTTTAGGCTGACATGGCCGGGTGGCGCGGCCGAGCCAGCCCGGCCCACATCGTCGTGGCCCCGATCCCTGTCATTCCCGGCTGTTGCGCTGCGACAGCCGTTCGTCCATGTCGCCCCCCCAACGGAGCACCTCGATGCCTGTTCCTTTTCTCCGCTCGCGCCGGCCGCTCCGGACGCGCCTGGTCTACCGCAGCGTGGCGGCCACCGCTGCCCTCGTCACGATCACGGCACTCGCCGCCTGCGGCAGCGCCACCAGTGGAACCGGAGCATCCGGTTCGACCCCAAGCAGCAGCAGCAGTTCGGGTGCCAGCGGAACGCTGAACTGGGAGTGGGAGCTCCCGACCTCCTGGGACCCGGTCACCTCAAGCGCCGGCTGGGATATGCACGTCCTCGGCCTTGTTTACGCCTCGATCACCACCCTTAACGCCGCCGGGACCGTGGTACCCGGCCTGGCGACATCGTGGACGTACGCGCCGAACGGTAAAAGCGTCACCTTCACGCTGCGCCCGGGCCTGAAGTTCACCGACGGGACGCCGCTGAACGCGGAGGCGGTCAAGGAGAACATCGACCGCGGCCAGACCCAGGCGAACTCCACCCAGGCCTCGGAGCTCGCGGTCATCTCCAAGGTCATCGTGAACAGCGCGACCAGCTTCACCCTGGACCTGACGCAGGTCGACTACCAGGTCCCCGACCTGCTCGCCGGCAAGGACGGCATGATGGTCAGCCCGGCCTCCTTCAAGGACGTCGGCGCGATCCCCACCCACCCGGTCGGCGCGGGCCCGTTCATCCTGACCAGCTACGTCCCTGACTCGCACGCCAGCCTGGTGCGCAACCCCGGCTACTGGGACGCCAGCCAGATCCACATCGAGAACTTCAACGTGCTGGACATCACCGAGCCGGCGCAGATCCTGGCGGCCCTTGAGTCCGGCCAGGTCAACGTGGCCTACATCGCCGGCAACCAGGTCGCCTCGGCCAAGGCCGCCGGGTTCAAGATCGCCATAATCCCGTCCGAGGTGGTCAACGAGCTCGACGTCCAGACGACGACCGCGCCGTTCAACAACCCGCTCGTGGTGGAGGCGATCAACTACGCGATCAACCGGCAGGCGATCTTGCAGGTCCAGGCGGCGGGCTACGGATCGATTGCCTACCAGCCGTTCCCCGCGGGGTTCGTCGGGTACAGCCCGGAGCTCGCCAACCTGTACCCGTACAATCCCACGAAGGCCAAGCAGCTGCTCGCGGAGGCCGGCTACGCGCACGGGCTGACCGTCACCCTGACCGCTACCAGTGACGACGACTCGCTGGCCGAGCAGCTCCAGGGGCAGCTCGAGCAGGTCGGCATCACCGTCAACATCTCCAACATCTCCGAGGACACCGAGACCCAGTACCTGTACCTGGACAAGACGATCCCGTTCGCGATCGACGGGACGGCCGGGCGGATGTCTCCGGTGGAGATGCTCGATGTGCTCTACAGCCAGCAGGGCCTGATGAACGTGGACGGCAAGACGTCGAGCACGTCGGCCGCGGTGGCCGCCGCGCTCTCTGAGGCGCTCACCATCCCGCTGACGTCGCCCGATTACGCGGCCGCCCTGCAGAACGCGGTGGTGACCGCCGTCAAGGACGACCCCATCCACATCTGGCTCTACACCAACCCGCGCATCTTCGCCTACAGCCCGACGGTCACCGGGATCCCGTATGACCTCGTGCAGCAGCGCTGGGAAGGCGTGCGGGTGAGCAGCTGACCCGATGGCAGTCGCAGAACTGAGGAGCGCCGTCGGGCGCGATGGAATCATCGCGCCCCGGCGGCGCCGGGTCCGGAGCGTTGCGTCCAATGTCGGCCGGGGGCTCGCGATCCTCATCCCGATCCTGGTGCTCAGCTCGTTCATCACCTACAGCCTCGGCGCGCTGTCCGACAGCAACCCCGCGGCCACGATCCTCGGCCAGGACGCCGCGACCCCGGCCGCGGTCGCGAAGATGGACAAAGCGCTCGGCCTGGACAAGCCGCTGCTTGTCCAGTACTGGGACTGGCTGACCCAGGCGGCGCAGGGC
>JASHPP010000640.1 GCA_030038035.1 Trebonia sp. | reverse complement strand
GCGCCGAACGGCTCGGGGCGCATCGACACGCGCGGGTCGACCTGCCACGGGTGGTCGAGGTCGAACGGGGTCGGCTCAGTAGACACCGCACATACCGTCGATCGAGACCTCCTCGACGAGGAGCTCGTCGCTGCTGAGGGTCTCGGTCTCTGCCTGCTCGGCAGCCGCGAAAGCTTGCTCGGCCATGCGAACCTCCGATAATAGTGGCACCAAGTGCCAAGATCAGGACCTGGGCACGAGCGTAACGGCACCAGGTGCCGGAATCAAGAAAAATCACGCAGTGTGATCGGCCATCACGCTATGGCCGTCGTAAGATGTGGCAACTGCTAACAGGGTTGGTGATCACAGTGCCGGCACCGGCGGCGGCGACCCCGGGCACCGCGGGCGCGGCCGGTGACCCTGGGCCCGGGCCCGGCGGCCACCCCGGGCGCAAGCGGGTGACGTCGCGGGCTGAGCTCGAACAGGCGGCGTTCGGGCTGTTCGCCGCGAACGGATTCGAGCAGACCACGGTCGATGAGATCGCGGCGGCGGCCGGGATCGGGCGGCGGACGTTCTTCCGCTACTTCCCGTCCAAGAACGACATCCCGTGGGGCGCGTTCGAGCACGAGCTCGACCGGATGCGGGTCCGGCTCAAGGCGTGCCCGCCCGAGATCCCGCTGATGGACGCGATCCGGCTCGCGCTCATCGACTTCAACCGGGTCCCCGCCGCGCAGGTGCCGCTGCACAGGCGGCGGATGCAGCTGATCTTGCGGGTCCCCGCGCTGTTCGCGTACTCAACGCTGCGCTTCACCGCGTGGCGGCAGGTGATCGCGGAGTTCGTCGCGCAGCGGACCTGCCGCCGCGCCGGGGAGCTCGCGCCGCAGGTGATCGCGCACGCCGTCCTCGGGGTCGCCGTCGCCGCCTACGAGCACTGGCTCGACGATGAGAGCGCCGACCTCGGCGCGCTGCTCGACGACGGGATGCGGCAGCTCGGCGCCGCGTTTGCCGGGAGCCTGCGCTGACCGGACCGCTTTTCGCGCTGCGCGCCGCGCACTGGCCTGACGTCGAGGCGGGGCCGCGGCGGCTGCTCGTGGTGCCTCTTGGCTCGCTGGAGCAGCACGGGCCGCACCTGCCCTTGGACACCGACACCCGGATCGCGGCCGCGGTGGCCGAACGGGCCTGCGCGAGACGAGCCGGGGTGGCGCTCGCGCCGCCGGTGGCGATCGGGGCGAGCGGCGAGCACGCGGACTTCCCCGGCACGCTGTCGATCGGCACGGCCGCGCTGACACTGGTCCTAGTCGAGCTCGGGCGGCACGCGAGCCTCCACTGGCCGGCGATGCTGCTGGTCAACGGGCACGGCGGGAACGCGGCCGCGATCGGCGACGCCGCGCGCCAGTTGCGCGCGGAGGGACGGCAGTGCCATGTGTGGCATACGGGGGCGGCCCTGCCTGGCTGCGACGCGCACGCTGGACGGACCGAGACATCGGTGCTGCTCGCGCTGGCCCCCGGCGACGTGCGGCTGGCCGCCGCCGCGCCCGGCGAGACGCGGCCGGTCACCGCGATCATGCCCGAGCTGCGGGCCCGCGGGGTCCGCGCGGTCAGCCCGAACGGCGTGCTCGGCGATCCGACGGGCGCCTCCGCCGCCGAAGGCGAGCGGCTGCTCGGCCTGCTCGCCGACGGCCTGGCCGGGACGCTGGATAAGCTGCTTGCCGTGGGTAGCGCATGACCGGGCGGCTCGCCGTCGTGACGGGCGCGGCGCGCGGCATGGGGGCGGCGGTGTCCCGGCGGCTCGCCGCGGCGAGCTGGTCGCTCGTGCTGATCGACGCGTGCGCGCCGCAGCCGCCACTTGACTACCCGATGCCGTCGCTCTCCGACCTCGACGCCGTCGCCAGCGACTGCCTCGCGGCCGGCGCGCCAGGTGTCGACGTGCTGGTGACGGACGTCGGCGACGGCGGCGTGCGCGGCAAGATCGCGGACGTGCTCGACGGGCGGGCGCCGACAGCCGCGGTGGCCGCGGCCGGGGTCATCGGCGGGCACCTGGCCTGGAGCGCGCCCGACGACGCGTTCGACCTCGTGCTGCGGGTGAACCTGCACGGGGTGCGCCACCTGGCGGACGCGTGCGTGCCGTCGATGGTGGCCGCGGGGTCCGGGCGGTTCGTCGCGGTCTCCTCCGCGGCGGCGCTGCGCGCGATGCCGCGGCTCGCCGCGTATTCGGCCGCGAAGGCGGCCGCTCTCGCCTACGTGCGCGCGCTGGCCGCCGACCTGGCCGGCACCGGGGTGACCGCGAACGTCGTCTGCCCTGGCTCCACCCGCGGGGTGATGCTCGAGGCCAGCGCGGCCGTCTACGGCCTCCCGTCGCAGGACTCGTTCGCGGGCCAGGCGCTGCTGCGGCGGCTCCTCGAACCGAACGAGGTCGCGGCCGCGATCGCATGGCTCTGCTCCCCCGATTCCGGCGCCCTCACAGGCGCGGTCATTCCCGTCGACGGCGGCCTTTCCGCATAAGGGAATTTTAATTATTTAGCCGAACGAATGGTTGCGCCTCTTAAGAACTCCGCGGCATGCGGCTGGCGCGGCAGATATCCGGGATGAGATGATCCGCCCGGTGAATCCCGCTCACCGGCATTCCAGCGAAACCCGGGATTTGGTCTACGTCTACCCGACGAACACCGCGGGTGACGCCGTGAGCGTCGGCTTCGACCTGATCCTGGCCTGCTGACGCTCGCGGTTGGGCCACTTTTCGACAGCGGGGATAGAAACCCACCTTTTATGGTGGGTTTCTATCCCCGCTACTGCAGGTTCCCCGGATCGATCGGGGAGCCGTAGGCCTCGTCCATGGCGTCGAGGTTGTCGTGGGCGGGGTACTTGTGGGCGGCGGGGCCCTCGGCGAACGCGCGCAGCACGTTCATCGTGGCCTGGCGGACGAAGCCGGGGGTCTTGCCCTCGATGCCGTGCGGCTGGTCGCCGTAGATGGCCTCCACCCAGCGCATCGTCCCGCTGTTGAAGACGCCGGCGCCGCCGGGGTGCGTGTAGTAGGCGGAGTCCCCGAAGCTGCTCGCGCCCTCGCAGGTCAGCGGGGAGTGGGAGAGCACCTCGATCGGGCGCTCCACCGGGTAGGCCGGGTCGACCCGGTCGTACTCGACGCCGACCAGGTTCGGGAAGCTGTCGCCCGCGCGCACCCCGGTGTCCCTGAACACCCAGCTCGACGGGCTGACGACCACGTA
>JASHPP010000639.1 GCA_030038035.1 Trebonia sp. | reverse complement strand
TCGGCCGCGGCCGCGCCGAACACCCGGTCCACGAACGGCAGCGTGTACTCACCCGACGCGGTGTCAAGCAGGTGCGACCCGGCGATGTGGCACAGCCCGTCGCGCAGCGCCACCAGCCCGCCGAGCGAGCCGACGTTGGAGGAGACCAGCGTGACGAGCGGGTCGTCGGCCCGCAGGGCGGACGCGGCCAGGTCGAGCACCAGGTCGTGCGACCCGATCGCCACGATCGTCCGGGAGATCTCTTCCAGGCTGCGCAGCAGTTCCACGGGCACCACCGAGCCCGCATGGTGCCCCTCCACCCCGGCGGGCACCACGAGCAGCCCGTCGGCGCGGACAAGCGAGGTGAGCACGCCGGCCCCGCGCGGCAGCGGAGTCGCGACCAGGCTGCCGCCCACCGAGCCGAGCCGCACCCGTACCCAGTCGTCCATGCCCAGCGGCGACGCGAGCTTGCGCGCCAGCTTCGCGTCGGCCCGCGGCCGGCGCCGCGGCGGCGTGCCCGACAGCTCGGCGAGCAGCGGGGCGGCGAAGATGTCGAAGGTCAGCGCGGCGGACACCGGGTAACCCGGCGCGCCGAGCACCGGCGTGCGGCCGACGACGCCAAGCACCACCGGGTGCCCGGGCCGGACCGCGACCCCGTGCACGGCGAGCACGCCGGCGCCCGACACCACCCGCGCCGTGTAGTCGTCGCGCCCGGCGCTCGACCCGGCGATCACGATCAGCAGGTCGCACTCGTCCGCCGCCTTCCTCACGACCTCGGTGATCCGCTCCGGGTCATCTGGCTCGATCGGCAGGCAGCGCGCCTCGCACCCGGCCTCCCGCGCCTGTTCCGCGAGCATCAGGGAGTTCGTGTCCAGGATCTCGCCCGGCCCCAGCTCGGTCCCGATCGGCCGCACCTCGTCCCCGGTCGGCAGGATAAGGACAAGAGCCTTCTTCCGAACGGACAGGTGCGTGTGCCCAGCCGCGACCGCTGCCGCCAGGTCCGCGGCCCGCAGCCGGTGTCCTTCCGGCAGCAGCAGCTCGCCCGCGCTGACGTCCTCGCCGATCGAGCGGACGTGCGCCTGCGGGGGGACGGCGGCGCGCAGCTCCGCCCGGCCCGTCTCGTCGTAGTGCACGTACTCGCGCATCACCACGGCGTCCTTGTCGTCGGGCATCGGGTCGCCCGTGTCGACGATGTCGTACCCGCCCGGCTCGAGCCAGACCGGGGTGGTCTCGCCGGCGCCGAGCGTGTCCGCCGCGCGGATCGCGATGCCGTCCATCCCTGCGGCGTCCCACGGCGGCGACGAGCGGGTGGCCCACACCGGCGCGGCGGTCACCATCCCGGCGGCATCGGCGACAGGCACCGTGACGGCGGGGAGCCGTTCCGGGCAGCCCGCGGCCTCCCGGGCGGCGCGCCAGGCGTCCAGCGCCTGCGCGGCGGGCACGTCGCGGATGAACGGGCTGTCAGGCATACAGGATCACGTCCACCTCACTACCCGCATCCAGCCCAGTGGCTTCCTCGGGGATGATTATGTACCCGTCCGCCGCGGTCAGCACCGACAGCAGCGCCGACAGGCCGAACACCGGGGTGGCCACGCCCGCGCCGACCTTGACCTGCACGACGTCGAGTCGCCCGGTGGCCGACGCCAGGTCCCGCGATAGGCGCGCCCGCGTGGTCGCCTCGGGCGGCGGCTGCGTGCAGCCGCCGACCAGCCGCACCAGCGGCACGCCGATCAGCCGGAACACCACGAGCGCCGAGCGCGGGTTGCCGGGCAGGCCGATGACGGGGACGCCTGGCGCACCGCCGGGCCATCCGTCGGCGTCGCCCACCCCACCACACTCCGCGAGCAGCGTGGGCTTGCCCGGCTTGATGGCCAGGCCGTGGCACCAGATGCCAGGCGGGCCGAGCCGGGCGACGGCGGCGGCGGTCTCGTCCCGCACGCCGACCGACGAGCCGGCCGAGATCACGATCACGTCGCTGGCCGGCAGGGCCGCGCGGAGCGCCTTCTCCAGGGCACCCGGATCGTCGGGCACGATGCCGCCGGGCACCGGGCTGCCGCCCGCGTCGGCGACCAGCGCGGCAAGGGCCGCGGCGGTGGCGTCGCGCACCTGGCCGGGCCGCAGGACGTCCGTGCCGGGCGGAACGACCTCGTCGCCGGTGGAGAAGATCGTCACCAAGGGCCTGGCGTGCACCCGCACGCTCGTCACGCCGGCCGCCGCGAGCATGCCGAGATCCTGGGGGCGAAGCGGCCGTCCGTTCGGGATGATTATGTCGCCTGCCCTGGCGTCCTCATCGGCCCGCACCACCCCCTCACCCGGGGCCACCGGGCGGACGACCTCGATCGTGCCTGGCATCGCCTCGGCGGTGTACTCGATCATCACGACCGCGTCCGCGCCGGGCGGCAGCACGCCGCCGGTCGGCATGGCGACCGCCGCCCCGGGGACGACGGTCACGCCGGGCTCGGCGCCCATCCGGACCGCGCCGGTCACGGTGAGGTAGCCGGGCAGGCCCTCGGAGACCCCGTAGGTGTCGGCGGCGCGCACCGCGTACCCGTCGACGGTGGACCGCGCGAACCCGGGCAGCGGGTGCGGGGCAGTGACGGGCCCGGCGGGCACCCGCCGCAGCGCCGCGGCGAGCGGCACGGTCTCGACGGGCGTGCGGCGCGCGGGGCGGAATCCGGTCAGCGCCTCCGCCACCGTCCGGGTGGTGAAGAACTCCCGGCCGGCCGGCTGCTCAGCCTTCGTTGTTCCCTCCGGTCAGACGGAGCACGCTCATGACGGGGCCGAGGGCGACCTGGCCGAGCCCGCAGATCGAGGTCCGCCGCATCACCTCGGCTAGCTCGGCTACCTGCTCGCCGGGGCCGCTGCCGGACAGGATCGTGTGCGCCTTGCTTGACCCGACCCGGCACGGCACGCACTTGCCGCAGGATTCGTCGCGGAAGAACCGCAGCACGTTGACGGCGGCGGCGAGCAGGTCGGTGCCCTCGGCCATCACGACCAGCGCGCCGGACCCGAGCATGGACCCGGCTGCCTGCAGCGTGCCGAAGTCGAGCTCGACATCGAGCCGGTCCGGGCCGATGAAGTTCGAGGACGCGCCGCCCGGCTGGATGGCCCCGAGCGGCCTGCCGCCGGCCACCCCGCCGGCCAGGTCGAGCAGTTCGCGGACGGTGGTGCCCATCGGCACGCAGTACACGCCGGGACGTTCGACGTGGCCGGAGACGGCGAAGAACTTCAGCCCGGCGTGGTCGCCGCGGCCCTGGGCCGTCCACCAGGCGGCGCCGCGGGCGGCGATGATCGGCACGTGCGCCAGCGTCTCCACCGAGTTCATCAGCGTGGGCTGCCCGTGCAGGCCGTACGTGCCGGGGAAGGGCGGCTTGTTCCGCGGCTCGCCGCGGTGCCCTTCCATGCACTCGATCAGCGCGGACTCCTCGCCGAGAATGTAGCCGCCTGGCGAGGTGAACACCTCGACGGACAGCCGCCTGCCGGACCCGCCTGCGTCGGGGCCGACCAGCCCGCTCTCGCGCAGCCACTCGATCTCCCTGCGGATGACCTGCTCCTCCGGGCCGTACTCGTGCCTGATGAACACCCAGCCTTCTTCGGCGCCGATCGCGAGCATGCCGAGCAGCAGGCCCTCGAGCACGAGGTACGGCTGGGTGGCGAGGATCTCCCTGTCCTTGAACGTGCCCGGCTCTGACTCGTCGGCGTTGCAGATCACGTACTTCGGCGTCGCCTCCTGGGTCGCGACCAGGTCCCACTTGCGGCCTGCCGGGAAGCCGGCGCCGCCCATGCCGCGCAGCCCGGCGTCCTTCAGGGCCGTGATGATGTCCGCGGCGTCGACCCGGCCGGCCAGCACGGAGCGGAGCACGCCGTACCGGTCGGCCGCCGTGGGGTAGGGGTCGTTCGGCCAGGACCTGTGCTGGCTCTTGCCGTCATCAGCGTGGTGCCCGTTGTGGCCATTGTGGCCGTTGCGGCCGCGGGGAGCGGCCTCGCGCGCCGCCGTCACCGCCGCGTCCGCGTCGTCGAGCGAGACCGGCGACTCGTTCACCGTGGCGGCCGGCGCGATGTCACAGCGGCCCAGGCACGAGCCCTCGACGAATTCCACCTCGGCGTCGGGCCCGTACCGCTCCCTCAGCCGGGCGATCCGCTCGTCCGCCCCGCGCAGCCAGCAGGACAGGTCGTGGCAGACGCGCAGCTCGGCCTTCTTCGGCGGCTCGGTCCGGAAGTGCGGGTAGAACGAGATCAGGCCCTCGATCTCGTACAGCGGCCGGTGCACCTCATGGGACAGCGCGACGAGCTCCTCGCGGGGCAGCCAGCCGGCCCGCTCCTGGATGGCGTTCAGCGCGGGGATCAGGCTCGGGCCGGGGAACCTCCCCGCCCGTGCCTCCACGCCCGGGACGCGGACCGGGGCCTCAGCCATGGACGCGCACGCTAGCCGGCTCGATCTTGACCGCGCAGAACTTGTACTCGGGGATCTTGCCGACCGGGTCGATCGCGTCGGTCGTCAGCAGGTTGGCCGCCGCCTCCCTGAAGTGGAACGGGATGAAGCAGTTGCCGCGCGCCTCGCGGTGCGAGACCCGCACCGCGAGCTCGATCGTGCCGCGCCGCGAGCTGACCCGGGCCATGTCGCCGTCGGCGAGGCCGAGCTGCGCGGCGTCGTCCGGGTGGACGAACACCAGCGGCATGGGCACGATCGCGTCGAGCGCGTAGGAACGGCGGGTCATCGAGCCGGTGTGCCAGTGCTCGAGGAGCCGGCCGGTGTTGAGCACGAACGGGTAATGCTCGTCGGGCAGTTCCTTCGCCGGCAGCCACTCGGCGGGCACCAGGTGGGCGAGCCCGTCGTCGGTCCTGAACCGCTCGCCGAACATGACCACGATCCCGTCGCTGTGCTCCGGGTCCGGGTTCGGGTACAGCTTGCCCGTCGGGCCGAGGTTGTCGTACGTGAGGTTCTTGTAGCTCGGGATGACCGTGATCATCTCATCGAAGATCTCCCGCGGGGACTCGTAGTGCCAGCCGAGCCCGATCCGGTTGGCGATGTCCTGCACGACCTCCCAGTCGACCCGGGCCTGGCCGGGAGTGTCAAGCACCTTGCGGCCGAGCTGCACGCGCCGGTCGGTGTTGGTGTACGTGCCGTCCTTTTCCAGGTACGACGACGCCGGGAGGATGACGTCGGCGAACTCGGCGGTCTCGGTCAGGAAGATGTCCTGCACGACGAGGAACTCAAGCGCGGACAGCGCCTTGCGCACCTTGTTGATGTTCGGGTCGGAAAGGAACGGGTTCTCGCCGAGCATGTACATGCCGCGGACCCCGCCCTTCAGCGCCGAGGCGATGATCTCGGTGACCGTCAGGCCCTTCTTCGGGTCCAGGTCGGCGGTTCCCCACGCCTGCTCGAACTTGGCCTTGACGGCCGGGTCGTCGGCCTTCTGGTAGTCCGGGTAGAACATCGGGATCAGGCCCATGTCGGAGGAGCCCTGCACGTTGTTCTGCCCGCGCAGCGGGTGCAGGCCCGCGCCCGGCTTGCCGACGTTCCCCGTGATCGCGCACATCGCGATCAGGCAGCGCGCGTTGTCGGTCCCCGTCGTGTGCTGGGAGATCCCCATGCCCCAGAAGATGATGCCGGACTTGGCCTGGCCCCAGGCCCGCGCTACCCGGCGGATCGTGTCGGCGGGCACGCCGGTGATCTGCTCGGCCCGCTCCGGCGGGTAGTCGGCGACGGTCCCCGCCAGCGC
>JASHPP010000083.1 GCA_030038035.1 Trebonia sp. | reverse complement strand
CGCCTCGCCCGCCTCACCCGCGGCGGGCTCCGCATCGGCGGCTGCTTTCGCGGCCTGCCCCGGCGCCCCGGGCGCCCCGGGCGCCCCGGCCTCGGGCTCCTGCGCCGCCTTGGCCGCGGGAGCGCGGACCGGACCCGGCTCCCAGGTCTGCACCGAGGCGACCACCTCCGGGGTGAGGTACTTCAGCCGCGGGCCGTGGTGCGGCCTGCGGTACAGGAAGAACAGGGCGGTCGTGATGACGATGAACGCCCCGAGCGGCAGGGCGAACGACATGATCGTCCCGCCGAAGTACATCGCGGGGCCGTCCGCGAGATGCAGAGCAGACACGGAGCCTCCCAGCTCAGCGCACGTAGAACAGCAGCCAGAAGAGGAACGCGATGATCGCCAGGTAGTTCCACACCAGGGTGAAGGCACTCAGCGACGACTGGAACCGCTGCACCTCGAACGTCTGCGCGTAGGTCGGCGGCTGCTCCACGAACGAGATCGCCGGGATCCCCCTGGCCCGGATGCAGAGTATCTCGAGCCAGACCATGGCGCCGAACCAGGTCACCAGGGCGACCGGGTAGAAGCCGACGAAGCAGCTGGCGTAACCGGACTGGCCAGGGATGAACGGCAGGTTGAGCAGCTCGGTGACCTGCAGCGCCACCGCGGACAGGCCCAGGGCAAGGGCGGCCCACGCCGCCATCACCCACGGCCCCTTGTGGCCGGCCTTGATCCGCTGCAGCCCGGCCGTCTGCACGAGCGCGCTGACCACGACCAGCCCCATGATCGTCGCACCGTAGTACATGTGCGGCGGCGTCGTCGACGACGGCAGCCACTTCGAATGGCCGTTGGAGGACTCCAGGTAGAAGTAGGCGAACGCGAACGCGCCGAACACGAACGACAGCGAGCCGATCGCCAGCCTGCTGCCCGTCCATGCCGTGTTCAGCGCCGCCTCGTGGTAGAAGGCGGCTTCCTCCGTCGCCCTGACCGAGGCCTCCCCGCTGCCCGGGGCGGTGGTCTCAGACATGCCTCAGGCCTCCAATCCGCCGCTCGTGCCGGCGCCGGCCCCGGCCAGCGCGCCGCTGATCACCCCGGCCGGCGGATTCAGGTCCGCGACGGGCAGGGCGTTCGGGTCGCCATACTCATACGGGCCCGCCAGCACGACAGGGATGTGCGCGAAGTTGTCAGGCGGCGGCGGCGAGGAGACCTGCCATTCCAGGCCGCGGGCCTGCCACGGGTTGTCCGCGGCGCGATTTCGCCAGACCACCGTGGACATCACGAAGTTAAAGATGAAGATGAGGAGCGAGCCGCCGAGGCAGAACGCGGAGATCGACACCCAGTCGTTCAGCGTCTCCAGGTTGCGCGCGTACTCGAACACCCGTCGCGGCTGTCCCATCATGCCTACCGCGAACAGCGGCATGAAGGTGGAGTTGAACGTGATGAACATGGTCCAGAAATGAATCTTCCCGAGCCGCTCGTTCATCGTGATCCCCATGACCTTCGGCAGCCAGTAGTAGATGCCGCCGAAGAACGCGAAGATCAGCCCGCCCATGATCATGTAGTGGAAGTGCGCCATCACGAAGAAGCTGCCGTGCGCGGTGGTGTCGACGGGCACGTCGGACAGGAAGACGCCAGAGATCCCGCCGAACAGGAAGTTGACGTACATGCCCATGGCGAACAGCATCGGCGTTTTCAGCCGGAGCTTCGCCTTCCAGAACGTGCCCATCGCGACCAGGTAGATGAACCCGGTCGGTACCGAGATCAGCTCGGTGGTCAGCATGAACAGCGGTCGCATGTCTGGGTCCATACCGGAGTCGAACAGGTGGTGCTGCCAGACGAAGAACGACAAGATCGCGACGCCGAACATGCCCGCGGCGCCGACCTTGTAGCCGAACAGCGGCTTCCTGGCGAAGACCGGGATGATCTCCGACACGATGCCGAAGCCCGGCAGCGCCAGGATGTACACCTCGGGGTGCCCGAAGAACCAGAACAGATCCTCGTACAGGTATGAGCTGCCGCCCAGCTGGTTGACGAAGAACGCGGTCTGCGCGGTGCGGTCGGTGATGATCATGTACATGCCGCCGACGAGCACCGGCGCGGCGAGCACCAGCAGGAAGCCGGTGGTGAGCATCGCCCAGGCGAACATGGGCAGCCGGCTCCAGCGCATGCCGGGCGCCCGGTAGCAGATGATCGTGCAGATGAGGTTGAAGCCGGCCAGGATGACCGAGATGCCCATCAGGCCGAACGCGAACGCGTAGGCGTCCATGCCCTCGCCCGCCTGGATGGACAGCGGGGCGTACCCGGTCCAGCCGGTCGGGAACCCGCCGAGCGGGACGGCGGACAGCAGGATCACGTAGGCGCACGGGGTGAGCCAGAACGACAGCGCCTCGAGCCGGGGGAACGCGACCCGCTTCGAGCCGATCATGATCGGCACCAGGTAGTTGCCGAACGGCCCGACGATGACCGAGGTCATCATCATCATCATCATCGTGCCGTGCTCGCTGACCACCTCCAGGTAGGTGGAGGGGCTGAGCACGTGGTAGCTCGGCGAGAGCAGCTCGGTCCTGATCGCGATCGCGAACAGGCCGCCGGTGAAGAAGTAGACGAGCATGCCGATCAGGTACTGGATGCCGACCGTCTTGTGGTTCAGGGTGTACCTGAAGTACTTCGCGAGCCCGCCGTCGGGCTCGTCCGTGTGGCTGATCGGCTTGCCGAGCATCTGCCTGATCAGGTCGTTGAAGACGCCGAGCCCGATCAGCCAGCCGATCACCAGGAAGGCGTAGCCGAGCACGATCGCGAAGTCGTTGTCGTCCGAGGACGCCACCTGCTGGTAGCCGGCGCCGATGAAATTGCCAAGCCAGTGCCCGAACGCGTAGCCGATGATCGCGCCGATGATCGCGGTGTGCCATGCGGGGCGCAGCCACCAGGAGCGCCTCTTCGCGGTGCCGCCAGGCTCATGTCCGCCAGGTGCCTGCGCGCTTTCCGGCTGGGTTTCGATGGCCATGTGTGTTACCTCGTTCCCTTCCGTGGCTTGCGCTGGCTCATGGCTGCTCTGGGTCTGCCGGGTTGTAGTAACCGCCGCCCGCGCTGGTCAGTCCGAGTTCCTGGTTCACCTTGCCCACGTTGGTAAGCACTGTCGGGTCGTAGGTGAGGGCGTACGGCGGCAGCAGCTTGGTCACCGCGGCGAGCTGGATCGCGGTCGAGTGCGCCCAGCTCAGGAACGCCGACACCGACACGACGCTGCCGTAGTTGTACATGGCGCCATGCCAGATGCCGCACAGCTCGGCGCACCGCACCGTGAAGCCGCCGATGTGCTCGGGGATGGTGTAGGCGATGTTGTTCACGCCGGGGTTGGCGTCGGCCTTCACGCCGAGCTGGTAGGCCCAGAAGCTGTGGATGACGTCCAGCGAGGTGACGTTGAACTGCACCGCCTGGCCCACCGGAAGCACCAGGGCGGTGGTCTCGAACCCGCCGAACTGCGGGTAGCGGTAGGTCCACGCCCACTGCTGGCCGATTACCTGCACCTGCAGGATGTTGTTCGTGTTGGGCGCCCAGGAGGTGTCCGAGACGGCGGGCGGGACACCGTGGTTGAAGGCTGGCTGCGGACCCTGGCCGGAGCCGGCGCCGGCCGGGGCGATGAGCTCGTAGGTGCCGAATACCGCCAGGCCGAGCACGATCGCCGAGGTCACCGTGATCCACACCGCCGAGAGCTTGGTGTTGCCGTGGATCGGCGCCGCGTCGGTCTCGTCCCCCGGCTTCTGCCGCCAGAAGGTCAGTGCCCAGCCGAAGTACAACAGCACGCCGAGCACCACTGGGGTGGCGATCGTGCCGAGCACCCTGGTGTCGAACTGCTGGCTGGCCGCGGTGTTCGACATGTCGCCGGGCGGCAGGTGCGGGCCCCAGACGACATAGACGAGGATGCACCCGACGACGCTCAGCACTACCCACAGGACGAGCAGCCACAGGCCATCGCGCCGTCTACCACTCCTTGTCCCGTGCCCGGACGGGCTTGTCGCGTCAGCGGCCATCAGGCCTGCACCTCCATCTGACCCATCATGTAACCCGGCGTGCTCATCGGGCCGCCGTTGCCGTCCAGGAAGCCGCCGCCGCACGGAATGAAGCACTGCCAGCGGAAGGTGCCGCCTGCCTTCGGCGTCATGAAGCTGAATGTGACCACCGTGTGCGGCGCCAGGGCCTCGCTGGAGTTGGGAGCCACGCACGGGGATATCGAGCACAGCTCGCTGTTCTCCTGCACCGTCGTCACCGAGGCGACCGGCACGTTCAGCCCGAGGCCAGGGATCGCGAACGTGTGCTGCACCGAGCAGTTCGCGTACGAGTTGAACGTCGAAATCGGCTGGCTGGCCGAGTAGGTCTTGCCGTTGAAGTACGAGACGTTCTCGACGCCGCCGATGGTCCCTGTGACATGTCCCCAGAGCGGGTTGCGCAGCGGCGTGCAGCCGTCGTATCCCAGGATGGTCACGTTGATCTTGGTATTAGCGGGCACCTCGAAGTACGTGGTGTGCACGAACTGGCCGGTCGACGGGTCCTTGATGAAGTACGTCACCCAGTCCGGCTTGTCGGTCACGGTCGTCTGCGGGGCGGTCATCATCGTGACGTTGACCTGGCCGTTGCTTGCGAGCGGCGTGTAGTCGACGACCGGAGGCTGTGACCCGATGTAGTGCAACGCAACGAAAACCACGCCCGCGACAACTGCCAGGAAAGCAATAACCAAGGTCGTCACACGAGCCGGTAGAGACACCGGTTACCACCTCGTTTCCGCACAACACGTGATGCACACGGTTGCACCCGCCCCCGCCAGAGATGGTGGTGACCTGGCGGGACCAGTGACCGCACGCCGAACTCGCAGGCATGTTGCCCACTTACGCCCCCGATCGTGACCGCGGAACGAACACGAACGCAACAGCGGAACGCCTGAATGACAAAATTGTCATGCGCGTCAAGACCGCTCTGCTGGCTAGCTGGGACGATGCAGGCCGCAGCCCGGTTGCCGCCAGCGCAACCGGTGCGGCAAACTAATGCGATCACTACCGATAGTGGTCGGACATCATCAGTACCAAGCAAACACCATATGCTGACGCCGATCACGGAGAGTGGCGAACCTTCCCGGCGCGTCCGCCCGCGATTCCCCAAGCAAAGGGTCGCAATCGTTTGTGTGACAGTGCTGTAACAGATGGGCCACTCGCGGCGATGGACTGTTGACCGGGTATGAGGCCACAGACACCATCAAGAGAACATTGCGAGGACGGTGGGTCGCGTTGCCGCATCCAGGACGCATCCTGATTGTCGATGACGAGCCTAAGATCTGCTCGTTCATCGGCAGGGCGCTCGCTGCCGCAGGCTATGTGACCGAATTCGCCGACAGCGGCGCCGAAGGACTCCGCCGGGTCGGCCAGTCCCGATACGACCTGGTCATCTTGGACCTGGTCATGCCTGACCTGGACGGGCGGCAGGTGCTCGGGCAGCTGATTGCCGCACACCCGGACCAGGCGGTCATCGTCTTGTCGTGCGTGGCCGACGTCGCCGCCAAGGTCGACTGCCTGGAGCGCGGCGCCCAGGACTACCTGACCAAGCCGTTCTCGCTCGCCGAGCTGCTGGCCCGCGTCCGGGTCCAGCTGCGGGGCGAGGCGCATCCGCGCGGCGACACGCACGCGAACGGCTCGCACGCCGAGGTGATCAGGGCGGGCGACGTCACGCT
>JASHPP010000638.1 GCA_030038035.1 Trebonia sp. | reverse complement strand
CTGTGCCCGGAGTCGACCACCACGCTGCGGCAGCTTGCCGGATTCGCGGCGAAGTACGGCACGGCCGAGCCGTTCGGGCTGACCTGCATGTCCGCGACGGTGCCGGAAGGGCTGCTGGAGACGGTGGACAACCCGGTGGTCGCGAGCACGGTTGAGATCCTGCCGGATGAGCGTATTGGCGAACTCGCGGTCCGGCTGGACGCGGAGCGAACGATAAGGCGCCTGCGGGCCGACCCGGGCGACTGCAAGGCGATCGCCGCCGCCGTCCGGGACCTGCACCGGGCCGGGTCGCTCACGCTCGTCGTGCTGAACACCGTGCAGGCCGCGCGGGACGTCTACAAGGAGCTGCGCGGCGGCTCCTACGAATGCACGTTGCTGCACTCGCGGTTCCGCGGCATCGAGCGCGCGACGCTGATGGCGGACGTGGTCGCGCGCCCGAAGGACCGGATCGTGGTATCGACGCAGGTCGTCGAGGCCGGCATCGACCTGAACGCGGCGGTCCTGGTGACCGAGGCGGCGCCGTGGCCGTCGCTCGTGCAGCGGGCGGGCCGGTGCAACCGCACCGGCAAGGTCAAGAACGCGCAAGTCTGGTGGCTTCCCCCGGCGAAGCCGGCGCCCTACGAGCAGAGGGACATCGACGCCACCAGCGCGGAGCTGGACCAGATAGAAGGCCAGCGCGTCACCGGTGAGGGCCTGCTCGGCCGGGATGTCTTCGCCACGCGGGACCAGGTCGCGGTGATCCGCCGCAGCGACTTCGCCGGGCTGTTCGACACCTCGCCGGACCTGAGCGGCGCGGACGTCGACATAGCGCCCTACGTGCGCGACGCCGAGGACCTGGACGCCGAAGTCGCGTGGGCCACCTGGACGCAGGGCGCGGACGAGGCGCCGGACCCGGACGTCAAGGCGCCGCCAGGAGAGAACCGCTGCCGGGTATCGCTCGGGGATGTCGCCAAGCTCGCGAGGGAACGGGCCGTGTGGCGGCTGGACCAAGTGGCGGGCGGCTGGGTCAAGGTCACCGCATCCGGCCAGTCCCGCGCCCGGCCGGGCGAGGTGCTGCTTGTCGATGCCGCCGACGGCGGCTACGACCCGGAGACCGGGTTCGACCTGTCGGCACGCGGGCCGGTGCCGGACAGTCCGCTCCTGCAGACGGCCGCGGAGCTCGCGGCCGGAGCCGAGGACTGCTACAGCGCGGATTCCGCGAGCGTCGAGCGGCGGGACTGGCTGTCGCTGGACCGGCACAGCGAAGACGTCCGCGACCAGGCCGCGGCGCTGGCCGACGTGCTCCAGCCGGCCCTGCCACCCGGCGCGGCGCGCAGCGCGGTCATGGCCGGCTACCTGCACGACGCCGGCAAGGCGCACAAGACCTGGCAGGACGCGATCTGCCGGCTGGCCGGCGACGATCGGGAAGACGAGATCAATGCCGGCAGGCCCTGGGCCAAGTCGGCCGCCAAGGGAAGGCTCGAGTTCGACGGGAAGGTCGCGTTCCGGCACGAGCTCGCGTCGCTGCTGCTGATCGACGGCCCGCTGCACGACCTGCTGGCGCAGGCGCCGGACCCGGACCTCGCCCGCTACCTGGTGCTCGCGCACCACGGCAAGCTGCGCGTGCAGGTCCGCGACCCCGGTGACCTCGTCGTGCTGCCGTCCGGCGAGGCGGCCGACAAGAAGATCCTCGGGCTGGAGCAGGGGGCACGAAGCGACGTTCCGGCGATGCTCGGGCAGCCCGCGACCACGCTCACCGTGGACCTCGACCAGTTCGAGTTCGGCGGTGCGCGCTCCTGGACCAGGACCGTCCTTGAGCTGCGGGACAAGTACGGCCCGTTCGTCCTGGCTTACCTGGAGACTCTCGTGCGCGTCGCCGACTGGCGCGCCAGCGGCGGAAAGGACCTGGCCGAATGACCACGACAACGATCACCCGCCATGTGCTGCCCGGCCTGCGGCCCGAGCCGCTGGCCAGCTACCTGGCGGGCCTGGGACTCATCCGGGTGCTCGGTGAGCAGGCCGATCCGGCGGCGACAGCGGCGTGGACGCCGGCCGGGCTGGCGATCGCGACCGTGGTGGCGGACATCGCGCGGTGGCTCGCGGAGGAGTACGTGCCGACACCCGTGCTCAGCCCGTGGAATGGCGGCAGCGGTTTCGGCAGCAAGGACAAGGAGCCGCTGCGCAGGCTCGACGTTCTGCGCAAGCACCCCTCGCCGAGGCTCGCGAACCTCCGCGCCGCGATCACGGTGGCAGAAGACGTGGTCGCCACGGCACGCGACGCGGGGTGGATAACGCAGACCGGTGTCGCGGAAAAGGACCGGGTCGTCCTGGAGTTCCGGAACCGGTGCCCGGACGAACTGCTGCCGTGGATCGACGCGGCGATCGTCCTCGCCGGCGACAACACGTTCTTCCCGCCGGTCCTCGGCACCGGCGGCAACGACGGGCGGCTTGAGTTCTCGACCAACTTCCACCAGCAGCTCATCGACGTCATCGCCACCCCGGAGAACTCGCAGAAGGAGCGCGCGCGTTCGCTCGCCGCGGCCAGGGACCTGCTAGCCGGCACCCAGAGCGGGCCGCTTTCCGAGGTGCCGATCGGCCAGTTCGATCCCGGCAACGCGGGAGGGCCGGGCTCGTCCCGGTTCGGCGCGGCAGGCTCGCTCGCCAACCCGTGGAGCTATGTCCTGGTCGTCGAGGGCTCGCTATTGTTCGCGGCGAGCGCCGCGCGCCGCAACCAGCATGCCGCGGGAACGGCCGCGATGCCCTTCACTGTCAAGACCTCTCCGGACGGCTCGGCAAGCGGCGCGGCAGGTGAGGAGTCCCGCGGCGAGGTATGGACCCCGACCTGGAGCAAGGAGTTCACGCTCGCCGAGATCCGGCAGTTGTTCGCCGAGGCACGCGCCTCATGGCGCGGCCGCCCGGCCAGGCGCGCCGTCGACTTCTACGCGGCGACCCGTTCCCTCGGCGTGGCCCGGGGGATCGACGAGTTCACCCGCTACGGGCTGCAGCGCCGTAACGGGCTCGCGTTCGCCGCCGTCCCGCTGGACCGGGTCGTGGTCCGCGAAGAACCAGCCGTGCAACTGACCGCCAAGGTGGAAGACTGGGCCTTCCGGGTGGGCGGCGGCGATGCCCCGACCGCCGTCGCGGAGGCGGCGCGCGGTTTCCAGAAGGCGCATCTGGAGTTCGCGCGCGACGGCCAGCCATGGGCGCTCGTCCGGATGCTCGCCGCGCTGACCACGCTGGAGATGGCCGTGGCCCGCAGCGCCCGCGCGAAGGACGCGGTACAGACACGGTTCGCGCCGCCGGCCGCCGATTTCCTGCGAGTGCTGACACAGATCGGGTCAGCCGAACCCGAACTGCGCGTCGCCGTCGGCATCGCCTCCTGCGCGACCTGGCCCGCCGATGGCCCTGCCCGGACCATGCGCCAGATCCTTCTCCCGGTCGATCCGGGGAACAGCTGGCGAGACGCCCCGATCGTCCCCGGATTCGGAGCCCGACCACTGGTCAGCGTGCTGGCGGACGTGCTGATCTGGCGATCTCGCACCGCGGCCGCGGAGCACAACGCGGACAAGTTCCGTGGCGTCCCGACGTTCCCGTCCGGCATCCCGGTGCCCGCGGCCGACCTGCACGCGCTGGCCCACGGCGAGCTGGACGGGGCGGATCTTGACGTGCTGCTGCGCGCCTGCCTGGCTCTGAACTGGCGGGGGGCCAGGCATGAATGGGTAGCGGAGACTCCGGACGTCCCGGTCTCCACGCTCGGACTGCTGCACCCGCTGGCCATCGGGCTCCGGCCGGGCAACGCGCGCGACGAACCGGACGACGAGCCGGTACCCGCGCTTTCCCCCGACTGGGCGACGCGCCTAGCCGCCGGCCAGGTGACCCAGGTTCACGACGAGGCCGCGGCCCGGCTGCGGCAGGCCTGCTGGACCGCGGTCCCCGCCCCGCCAGAGCGGCCGTCCGCGCAAGGAGACGGCGAGGGCGTCCGGATCGCCGCCGCTCTCGTCCCGCGCTGCCTGGCCCCGAAGGCAGTGCTTCGCATGATCGCGTACTACGCCAACCCCCAAACGCAGGAGCCGTCATGACCGTTTACCGCACCGTGCTCGAAGCCGACCTCACGCCGCTGGCCGGGTCGCTGATACAGCCCACCGGGTTTCCCGACCTGGGCGCCGCGGAGTTCGGCGACAACAAGCTGCTCGTGGAGTCCGCGCAATCGATGGCGAACTGGCTGGAGGGCACGACCTGGGACGTCGCGACCAACAACCAGGTTGCCGAACTGGCCGACGCCGGCGTGCCCTACGTCCGCATCGTCGATCCGCAAGGCAACTTCCTGTCTTCCAGCCGGGCTGAGGCACACCGCCTGGCATCCGCCTACATCATGAAGGGAACCGTCGCTGGCACGGACGGCGAGAAGTGGATGGAGGGGCAACTCGGCCTGGTTAAAGGCCGTCCGCTCGACTACCGGGCTGTCGCCCGGGCCTGCTTCCGGCTGGACCCGGTCTCGCTCGTGCACGGCGTGTTCTTCGCCCGCAAGGACTGGCCGTGGCAGCCGAAAATCTCCCGCGCCGTGACCAGCTTCATCGAGGCGTCCGGCGTGAAGCCCGCGGTTTCCGGCGGGGTCAAGCGGGACGTCGTGATCAACGAGGCCAAGGGCCGCGCGACCGCCGAGGGCTACGGTACGGTCCCGCATCACCGGGTCGAGTACACGGCGGACACGATCACCGCCTACTTCACGGTGGACCACGCCCAGCTCAGGTCGTACGGGCTGTCCGAGCCCGCGACCGCCCTGCTTGAGGCGCTTGCCGACTTCGAGATCGCCACGCTGCTCGACCGCGGGATGCGTCTGCGCACCCGGTGCGACCTTGTTGTCCGCGAGGTGCGCGGCGAGCGTCCCGACGCGCAGGAGGCCGCGTCGCGGGTCGCGAAGTTCGCCGCCGACGTCGCGGCAGAACTCGGCCCGGCGGCGGAGCGGGTGACCGAGGTCGAGTGGTCGGAGTCGGCCAGGGCCGCGAAGGCGAAGTGACCGTGGCTACCACGCTTGCGCTCCGGTTCCCGCTCGGCAGGTACCACGCCAACCCGTGGGACCGGGCTGTCAACGAGGGAGCGACCGAATGGCCGCCCTCGCCCTGGCGGATCCTGCGCGCCCTGGTCGCCACCTGGCATACCCGCTGGCCGGACCTGCCGGAATCCGCCATGGACGCGCTGCTTCACGCGCTGGGCGACCCGCCGTCCTACCTGACACCGCCGGCCCGCGCCGGGCACACGCGGCACTACCTGCCCGGGCTGGATCACCAGAAGGGAGAGCCGGGCGGCACGGCCCTGACCCTGGACCCCTTTCTCGCCGTCCCGCCGACCGCCGAGCTGCTCGTCCGCTGGGACACGGCCCTGGAAGCAGAACAGCGCCAGGCGCTCGCCAAGCTAGCCGAGCTGCTGCCGTACCTGGGCCGCGCGGAGTCCGTGTGCGAAGCGCGGCTGGTTGAGGACGACCCAGTGCTGGACGAAACCTGGTGGCGCGCCGACGTGACGAGCGGGCCGAACCGGACGCGGCTGCTCGCCGCGACCCGCCCGGTCAGCCGGCCGGCGCTCGAAGCGACCACGGACGGCATCCGCAGACAGCGCCGCACGGTACCGCCCGGCACCAGGTGGGTCAGCTACGCGGCGGGCGACCCCGCGCCGCGGCCACGGCACAGGCCGGCCGGCGAACCGGCGAACGTCACCGCGATCCGGTTCGCCGTCGTGGGCCGCGCGCCGCTCATGCTCACCCACGGGGTGCTGCTCGCCGACGAGGCGCACTGGCAGGTTGGCAACCTGCTGGAGCGGGCCGGGGTCGCGGACGGGCGCCGCCAGCAGATCATGGGGACTCGCGGGTCGGCGACCGATCACCGGCACGCCCACTGGATCCCAGTAGCCGGGCCGGGGGAGACGGCCGGGACCGTTCGGAATCTGGTGATCTGGATTCCCGGCGGCGTGCGGGCGGAAGAGGTGCGGTCGGTCCTGCACCTGCGCTCGATGTCCGGGCAGCGGGGCGGCGAGGATGGGTATGAGCTGCGTGGGTTCCCGAAGGTCGAGCTGCTGTTCCAGGCGGCCGGGCCGATCGGGGAGGTGGCCCCTGGGCTGTGCGGGCCCGCGGCTAAGCGCTGGCGGTCGGTGACGCCGTACCTGCCCGTCCGGCACCAGCACGCGGGGCGTGAGACGGTGACCGAGCACCTGGCGGGCGACGTGGCCGCCGAGCTGAGCTACCGCGGCCGGGCCGATGCCGTGCTCAGCCACGTCGAGCTGGCGCCCGAGATGACCGCCCGCACGGTGAACCAGTTCCGCAGGTACCGGACCCGGGAGCGGCTCGGGGAGTCCCGGCCCGGTGTGGGGCTGGTCCTGGCGTTCGCCTCGCCCGTTGACGGCCCGCTGCTGCTCGGCCAGCTCAGCCACTTCGGCTTCGGTCTCTTCGCGCCGGAAACGTGAGTCATCCGTGCAGACGCGCCTGTTTTGTTGCCACAAATTTGTAATACAATGACGGCATGACGGCTTCGGACGCGCACGCCGTGGGCCTGCGGGACTTGCGGCACCACACGAGCGAGGTGCTGGCGCGGGTACGGCACGGGGAGACGATCGATGTGACCGAACACGGTCGGCTCATAGCGCGGATAGTTCCGGTAGGAGACCGCCAGCCCGCGCCGGTACTGGCCCGGCTGGTCGCATCGGGCCGTGCGACCCTGGCCCGGCGGCCCGGGTACCGGCCCCGCATGCGGCCTGGTGACGGGACAGACCGGCTCTCGGACGCGCTCGCGGCGCTGCGGGACGAGGAAAGCTGGTGAGCCTGTATTACGCGGACACCTCCGCAGTGATCAAGCTGCTGGCGCAGGAAACCCACTCCCGCGCCTTCGCCGCCTTTTATGACGAGCATGCGGATGCTGAGTGGGTCAGCTCGGCACTGCTGCGGATCGAGGTCACCAGGGCCGTGACCCGTGCCATGCCCGCGCTGCTTCCTGATGCGCGGGACCTGCTGCTCGCCTTCTCTAGCATCGCGATCGATGAGGACATCGTGGAAGGAGCGATGAACGAGCCCGACCGCGGGCTGCGCTCACTGGACGCGATACACCTGGCCACCGCGCGCGTCCTCGCCCAGGACCTCGATGCGATCGTCAGTTACGACGACCGCCTGATCAAGGCGGCGCGGGACGCTGGCCTGGCGACGGTGTCCCCGCGAGACTAAGCGCACGGGTTCCGGCCGCAGCCGAGGTGACGGTCACGTCCGGTTCCCGCATTCTTTCCCCAGAACGGAACCGGCTTACTCTCCCGCCAGTCCTGCTGCCCGCCTTCGGCCCGCCCGCCGGAGCACGCAACCCCGCGCGGCGCCGCCCGGTAGGCTGCTGCCGGGCACGGGAAGGAGCCGATCGTCATGGCGAAAAGCAGCCGCCGCAAGAAGCTGGACCGGGCGAAGGCAGATGCGAGGCGCGCGGAGCAGTCGCGGCGCCGCGCCAGGGTGGAACGCCACAGGCAGCAGTCCGAGCATTACCGGCAGCTGGTGGATCCGCGAACCCAGCCGGCCGAGGTGGCGAGGCTGGTGGCGGCGGAAATGGCGGACACGCCTATCGCCGGGGCCATCGCGCTGATGCGGCTTGACGCTGGCGTCCCGGCCGGGGAGCTGGCCGAGACCGCCCGGCTCCTGCTGCTGGCGAGCGCGCCGGAGCCGACGGAGCCGACGGAGCCGCCGGAGTCGGCGGCGCTGCCCGGTCTGGGCGTGCTCGCCTTCGCCGCGTCGGCGGCGCACGCCGCCGGGGACGAGGACACCGAGCACCGCCATACCGCCGCGATGCTCGCCCGGGCGGACGCCGAAGACGACGTCGCGCTGCGCCTTGAGGTGATCCGCTCGATCGCGGCCACCGGGCACCCGGGCGAGGCGATCGAGCTGATCGAGCCGCACCTGCGCGACGAGCCGGACGACGAGCACGCGGCCGGGATCTACGCCACGGCGGTGGCGCGGGCGTACGAGGAGGCCGAGGACACCGCGCCCGGCGGGCTCGAGCGGGCCGCCCTGGCGCGGTTCGCCGACCGGTCCGGCCTCGTCGCGCTGCGCGACGCGATCGACGGCTACCTGGAGCGGACCAAGTGGGGCGAGATCGTCAGGAGCCGGGTCGGGCAGGAGCTCGCCACGGTGGCCGGCGAGGACTGGCAGCCCGCCGACCGTGAGGCGTTCGCCGCCCTCGCGTTCGAGGCCGCGCTCACCGGCGCCGACGACCGTGACGACGGCGACGAGAACCTCGGCGAACTCATCGAGCGGGACAGGCGGGAAGGACCGTCGCAGACCACGCTGACGGCGTTCGCCGCCGACCCGTCGGCCCCGGCGGCGCTGGCATCCCGGGCGTCCGCGTGGGAGAAGCACGTGCACAGCGGAGTCTGGCAGCTGGCGGATCCGGTGGCCAGGCCCGGGGTGTGGTGCACCGACCTGGTTTCCGGCACGCGCAGGTACGCCGAGTTCCCGGCGGCCGTCCTTGACGGCGCGCCGCCGTGGACCGTATGGCTAGGCTCGCTGGGGCCGGTCGACGGGGTCTGGCGCGCCAGCGGCACCGGGGTCAGGCTCAGCCCGGCCGAAGGCGACGCGGTCGCGGAATACGCGGAGCAGGCGGTCAGCATCCTCGCCCAGGCGATGGCGGGCGTGCCGCGCGATAAGATCCCTGAGCGCCAGCCGATCCGGTTCGGACGCGCGGAGCCTTACGGGGTCCGCTGGGAGTTCGCGGAGCCCCCGGGGGAGCAGTACGCGCGGTTCGCCAGCAAGGTGACCTCGGCGCTCGTGACGCAGCTGTTCGTGTACGTCACGCGGTACCGCGCCACCCCCCCGAAGCTGCGGAACACCGACGATGAGCCCATGCTGCTCATCGACGCGACGATCACGGTCACCGGCGACGTGACCGAACCGCTGCTGGCGCACCCCGACTTCTCCAGGCAAGACGACGGCGACCGCACCAGGATCGTCTGGTGGGGCAAGGAGGTCCCTGCCGCGCAGCGCGACACGATGCTGGCCGAGGTGCGGGCGCGCGGGCAGCACCCCGTCGACGAGCCAGGTAAGCCCCAGCGCTGGGTGCGCGGCGACCTGACGCTCGGCGACGGCGTGATCCAGGCCTCGGTGAACTCCCGGGAGCGCCTTGACCGGCTGGTCCGCATCCTCACCCAGCTCGGCGCCAGCCCGGCGGTCACCGCCGAGAAGCGGGTCGATCCCGCGCTCGACTTCGCCTGGGGGCCCGGCCCGCCCGCCGCGGTCGCGGGCGCCGCGCCAGCCGCGCAGGGCTGGGAGAAATCATGGCTGGACGAGCGGGTGCCCGCGCTGGGCGGCCGCACGCCCCGCCAGGCCGCCAAGGGCGACGGCGTGGAGGTCATCCGGCTGGAATCGCTGCTCCGCCAGTTCGAGTACCAGGCGGGCCTGGCCGTCTCCCAGGGAAGCAAGGGCATCGACGTCGCCTGGCTGCGCGCCGAACTCGGCATGCCCGGCCCGGAGCAGGACTAGGCGATCGCCGGCCGGCGGCCGCAAGCAAAAGCGACGGTCACGTCCGGTTCCGCATCCCATCACTCGGAACGGACCGGCCTTACTCCCCTGCCAGTCGTGCTCCCCGCCGTCCCCACAGGTTTCGGCGCTCACGGACGCTTCTTCTTAGCCGGTACAGAGGTTCCCTGAACGAGTTCAAGCGGCCTCGGTTGGCGCGTGAGAAGTGCCTGGTCAAAGGCCTGCCCTGAAGGAGGGACCCACCCTGACGTCTTCCCGGGCACATTTGTTGATAGGTCGCTAACCCCCGCGCCTGGCGCCGTCGCTGCCGTCGCGGTCGCCCGGCAGTGGTCGGCGTAAACTCGGCGCATGAGCGTCACGCGGGATGAGCTCCACCACCTGGTGGACCAGTTGCCTGAGGAGCGGCTTGCCCCAGTCCTCGAGCTGATCCGCAGGGATGCGGCCACCGAGCGCAAGGTGCGGGCCGCAGCCACGCTGGAACTCGTGCGGGAACGCATGCACGGAGTCACTGGTGTCGATGAGGAGCTCCAGCGACTCCGTGATGCGGGTCGTGGTTGACGCTTACGTGGTCGATACCGGTGTGTTCCTGCGCTGGTTCATCGTAAGCATTCAGCCCTTTTGGCTGCGTGCCGATATGACTGCGGTGCTCGGGGAGGGTGCGCCTCGCGCAGGACCGTGATGACGTCGGCGGCCCAGGATTGCAGGCTGCCGGGGCCGGGCCTCAGCGCTGCGCGGCAGCGGCGGATGACGTGCTGGCAGCACTGCCGGATCCCGGCGATCCGGGAGAGAAGCCCCTGGCAGGCCTTGTACCCGTCGGTGACCAGGACGCCCCTGAACCTGGCGGGGATACCGCCGGTGACGTGGCCCTTGCGGCGGGAGGCAATGGCGCGCAGCCAGGTGAGGCGCTCGCCGAGGGTGCGGACCGCCAGGATGTGCGGCGCCCCTGCCGGGGCCTTTCCCTCTTCGCCCGGGCCGGCCTCGTCGTCATCCCGCCCG
>JASHPP010000637.1 GCA_030038035.1 Trebonia sp. | reverse complement strand
CGACTCGCAGCACCGCCGCCAGCTCCTGCCAGCCCAGCCGGGCCGGTCGCCCGCTCGCCCGCCGGCGTCAGCCGGTCAGGCCGTCAGTTCTGCCCGCCGGAGAGCTTGTCCCGCAGCGCGGCGAGCGCCTCGTCCGAGGCCAGGGTGCCGGACGCCGGCGTGGCCTCGCTGCTCGAGCTGTGCTGGCCGCCGTGGTCCTCGTCCTCGTCCGCTTCGCCGCCGCCCGCGCTGGCCTGACTGCGCGCCTCAGCGACCTGCTGCTGGTGCGCCTCGTACCTGGCCCGCGCCTCGGCGTACTGCCGCTCCCACTCCTCGCGCTGGGTGTCGTAGCCCTCGAGCCACTCACCGGACTCGGAGTCGAAGCCCTCCGGGTACAGGTAGTTGCCCTGCTCGTCGTAGGCGGCTGGCATGCCGTACAGCGTCGGGTCGAAGTCCTCGGAGCTGACCTCGCCGGTCGCGCCCTCGTTCGCCTGCTTGAGCGACAGGCTGATCCGGCGCCGGTCCAGGTCGATGTCGATGATCTTGACGAAGATCTCGTCGCCGACCTGCACGACCTGCTCGGGGATCTCCACGTGCCGGTCGGCCAGCTCGGAGATGTGCACCAGGCCCTCGATGCCCTCCTCCACCCGGACGAACGCGCCGAACGGCACCAGCTTGGTCACCCGGCCGGGCACGACCTGCCCGATCTGGTGGGTGCGCGCGAACTGCTGCCACGGGTCTTCCTGGGTGGACTTCAGCGACAGCGAGACGCGCTCGCGGTCCATGTCCACGTCAAGGACCTCGACCGTGACTTCCTGGCCGACCTCGACGACCTCGCCCGGGTGGTCGATGTGCTTCCAGGACAGCTCCGACACGTGCACCAGGCCGTCCACCCCGCCGAGGTCGACGAACGCGCCGAAGTTGACGATGGACGAGACCACGCCCTTGCGGATCTGGCCCTTGCGCAGCGTGTTGAGGAAGGTGTGCCGCACCTCGGACTGGGTCTGCTCCAGCCAGGCCCGCCGGGACAGCACCACGTTGTTCCGGTTCTTGTCCAGCTCGATGATCTTGGCCTCGATCTCGCGGCCCACGTACGGCTGGAGGTCACGGACCCGGCGCATCTCCACCAGCGAGGCCGGCAGGAAGCCGCGCAGCCCGATGTCCAGGATCAGGCCCCCCTTGACGACCTCGATGACCGTGCCGGTCACGACGCCGTCCTCTTCCTTGATCCGCTCGATCGTGCCCCACGCGCGCTCGTACTGTGCCCGCTTCTTGGACAGGATGAGGCGGCCTTCCTTGTCCTCCTTCTGCAGGACAAGCGCCTCGATCTGCTCGCCGGTCTTGACGACCTCGTGCGGGTCGACGTCGTGCTTGATCGATAGTTCGCGGGACGGGATGACGCCCTCGGTCTTGTAGCCGATATCGAGCAAAACCTCGTCTCGGTCGACCTTGACGACGGTGCCCTCAACGATGTCACCGTCGTTGAAGTATTTGATGGTTTGGTCGATCGCGGCGAGGAATGCCTCCTCAGACCCGATGTCGTTGACCGCTACCTTGGGGGTCGAGGTGGCTTGCGTGCTGCTCGTCATGTGTGGGTTGGCTCCGGATACGGACAGGATCAGGGATGGTGGTGCGCCGGGAACTTATGCAGTGAACGCGCGGGACCTGCGTGGCCGGGTCGGCCACGACACGCCCGGCGGCCGGCAATGCAGCCAGCCGACCCGCGGGTCAGGTGACTGCGATGGACCGCACGAGGACACAGCGCAGCGTTCAGAATATGAAGTAATGGCTGGCGGGTCAATTGAGCTGGGCTACAGCTAGGTCTCAGGTTTGTGAACCGCGGCCGTCTAGTGGGCGGCGTCGGCCCAGCTGCGGCCGGTGCCGGTGGAGACCTCGAGCGGGACGCGCAGGTCGGCCGCGCCGCTCATCGCCTCGGTGACGAGCGCGCGCACGCCGGCGAGCTCGCCTGGCGCGATTTCGAAGATCAGCTCGTCGTGCACCTGCAGCAGCATCCGCGAGCGCAGCCCGGCCGCGGACAGCCGGGACGCGACCCGCAGCATCGCCACCTTGATCACGTCGGCGGCGGAGCCCTGGATCGGGGCGTTGAGCGCCATGCGTTCGGCCATCTCACGGCGCTGACGGTTGTCCGAGGTGAGGTCGGGCAGGTAGCGGCGGCGGCCCATGATCGTCGAGGTGTAACCGTCGAGCCGGGCCTGCGCCACCACCGACTGCAGGTAGTCACGCACCCCGCCGAACTCCTTGAAGTACTCCTCCATCAGCCCGCGCGCCTCCTCCACTGACACGCGCAGCTGCTGGGACAGCCCGTAGGCGGACAGCCCGTACGCCAGCCCGTAGTTCATCGCCTTGATCCTCGCCCGCTGTTCCGGGCCGACCTCGTGCGGCGGCATGCCGAACACCCGGGACGCCGTCGCGGCGTGGAAGTCGTGACCCGACTCGAAGGCGGCGATGAGCGCGGCATCGCGGGACAGGTCGGCCATGATGCGCAGCTCGATCTGGCTGTAGTCCGCCGTCAGCAGGGTCTCAAATCCCCCGCCGACGACGAAGCCCTGGCGGATGCGGCGGCCGAGTTCGGTGCGGATCGGGATGTTCTGCAGGTTCGGGTCCGTGGACGACAGCCGTCCGGTCGCCGCCACCATCTGGTTGAACGTCGTGTGGATCCGGCCGTCCTCGCCGGCCATCGGGATCAGCGAGTCCACGATCGACTTCAGCTTCGCCACGTCCCTGTGGTGCAGCAGGTGCTCGAGGACCGGATGGTCGGTCGCGGCGAGCAGGCTGGTCAGCGCCTCGGAGTCGGTCGTGTACCCGGTCTTGATCCGCTTGGTCTTGGGCAGCCCGAGCTCGGTGAACAGCACCTCCTGCAGCTGCTTGGGCGAGCCGAGGTTGAACTCGTGCCCGACGACCGAGTAGGCGGCCTGTTCGGCGGATTTCACCTCGCCGTACAGGGTCGCCGACATTTCCGCCAAGTGATCGGTGTCGGCCGCGATCCCGGTGCGCTCCATCTGCGCGAGCACGTCGACAAGCGGCAGCTCGATCTCCGCGAGCAGCCGCGCCGCGCCGCGCCTTTCCAGGTCCGCGTCCAGCGCCGCGGCGAGGTCGAGCGTGGCGCGGGCGCGCAGCACGAGCGCGGTGGCGCTCTCCTCCTCGCCGGAGCCGTCCAGGGTCAGCTGCTGCGGCTCTTCGGCGTCCCCGCGCAGTTCCTTGCCGAGGTAGCGCAGCGCGAGGTCGGCCAGGTCGAAGGTCCGCTGGCCCGGCAGCGCCAGGTACGCGGCGAGCGCGGTGTCGCTGGTCAGGCCGGCGAAGGCGAACCCGTGGGCGGCGAACGCGTGCATCGGCCCCTTGGCGTCGTGCATGGCCTTGGGGTAGCGGTCAGCACCCAGCCAGGCCGCCAGGGCGTCGGTGTCCGCCGGGGTCAGCGCCTCGGGGTCGAGGTACGCGCCAGCCCCGTCCGCCGCGGCGATGCCGATCCCGGTCAGGTTTCCCGTGCCGCGCCCCCAGGTGCCCGTGACAGCCAGCCCGGCTCGTTCTGCTGACTGGTGCTCGGTCAGCCAGGCGGGAACCTCATCGGGTCCGAGCACCGAAGTCTCCACCTCAAATCCTGACATGTCCGCCGCGGCGGCAGCGGCGCGGTCAGGGGCGCTGACGCCCGCGATGCCGTCCGGCAGGGTCTGGTAGAGCCGGTCGCGCAGCACGCGGAACTGCAGGGTGTCGAAAAGCTGGTGGATCGTCTCCCGGCTCCACGGCTGCGGCACCAGGTCGCGCGGCAGCGCGCCGACCGTGGCCTCCGGCAGGTCGCGGACGAGCGCGGTGAGCTGGCGGTTGCGCAGCACGCCGCCCAGGTGCTCGCGCAGCGCGTCGCCCGCCTTGCCCTTGACCTCATCGACCCGGTTGACGAGCTCGTCAAGTGACCCGAAGTCCGCGATCCACTTCGTCGCGGTCTTCTCCCCCACCCCCGGAATGCCGGGCAGGTTGTCGCTCGGGTCGCCACGCAGCGCGGCGAAGTCCGGGTACTGGTCCGGCGTCAGCCCGTATTTCTCGACCACCGCCGCCGGGGTGAACCTGGTCATCTCCGTGATGCCGCGGCGCGTCATCAGCACGGTGACCTTGTCGCACACAAGCTGCAGCACGTCGCGGTCGCCGGTGACGATCAGGACGTCCATGCCGTCGGCCGCCGCCTGCGTGGCGAGCGTGGCGATCAGGTCGTCGGCCTCGTAGCCGGGCGCGGACAGGCGGGGGATGCCGAGCGCGTCGAGCACCTCGAAGATCAGGCTCAGCTGGCTGCGGAAGTCCTCGGGGGTCTCGCGCCTGTTCGCCTTGTATTCGACGTACTGCTCGTGCCTGAACGTGGGCTCGCCGCGGTCGAACGCCACCGCCACGTGTGTGGGCTGCTCGTCGCGCAGCACGTTGATGAGCATCGCGGTGAACCCGTACACGGCGTTGGTCGGCTGGCCTGTCGTCGTGGAGAAGTTCTCCACCGGGAGCGCGAAGAACGCCCGGTAGGCCAGCGAGTGCCCGTCGAGCAGCAAAAGCCTGTCAGTCACCCTCCGATCCTAATGACTGCGCGACGGTGCCCGGCTGCTCAGCGCGGAACAGCCGGGCACCGTCATGTCGCCGGTTAGAAGAAGCCGTTCGACGAGAACGCGAAGATCGTCGTCGAGGTGAAGGTGTCGTTCGGGCCGAGCACCGTGGACGGGAAGTCCGGGTTGTTCGGCGAGTTCGGGAAGTGCTGCGTCTCGAACGTGTAGCCGGCGCCCTGGCGGTAGGTGTCGCCGCTGATGCCGGTCAGCGTGCCGGTCAGGAAGTTGCCGCTGTAGAACTGGACGCCCGGCTGGTCGGTCCAGACGGTCAGCTCGCGCCCGCTGCCCGGGTCCCAGGCGCGGGCAGCAAGGTTGAGGCCGTCCGGGCCAGTGGTCTGCGGGGTCTGCGCGTTCAGTATCCAGTTGTGGTCATATCCCTGGGCGATGAGCAGCTGGCTCTCGCCGTTGGTGAGCGAGTCGTAGCTCGCGGGGACGTTGTCCGGCGCGCTCACGTCGTCGATCCGTGACCCGATCGTGTGCGGGGTGCGGAAGTCGAACGGCGTGCCGGCGACGGGGACGCCGTCGGGCAGCCCGGGCAGCGGTATCTGCGTGGTGTCGGTCGGCGAGTAGTTGTCGGCGTTGATCTGCACGTACTGGCCGTAAGCCGAGCCGGCGGGCGAGTTCTCCCCTGCCAGGTTGAAGTAGCTGTGGTTGGTCAGGTTCACGACCGTGCTCAGCGTGGACGAGTCGTTGACCGCCTGGTAGTGGATCGCGTACTGGTTCTGGTTGTTCAGCGTGAACGTGACGTCCACGGTGAGCTGGGCGGGGAACCCGGTGCACCCGTCGGGGCAGCCGGGGCTGCCGACGGCGCCGCTCGAGTCGCCGTTCGGGCTCACGAGCTGGAGCGTCACGCCGACTTCCGACTTGGTGTCGATCAGGGCGCCGACCTGCGACCAGATGTGGTCGCCGAAGCCGACCAGGCCGCCGTGCAGGTCGTTGACGCCGTTGTTGATCGGCAGCGTGTACGTCTGCCCGTTCAGCTTGAACGTGCCGTCGGCGATCCGGTTGGCGTACCGGCCCACCGTCTCTCCGAAGTACGGGCCGCCGTTGACGGTCACCGGCGGGCTGTCGTAGGTGACGTAGTCCTGCAGGGTCTTGAAGCCGAGCACCACGTCCGCCGTCTGGCCGGAACGGCCAGGCACGTCGATCGCCTGGGTGATCGCGCCGTAGGACAGGAGCTCGACCTGCATGCCCCTGGCATTGGTCAGCGTGTACCGGTACGTCGGCGTGTTCAGGCCGGTGTACGGCTCGATCGTGCTGCCGAAGTACTGCTTGGTGATGCTCAGCGCGCCGTGCCAGCGCGGTGGCTGCACGGTCGCCGCTGGCGCGCTGGTGGCCGCGATGGCGCCCCCCGCGGTCAGGATGGCCACGATGATCGCTGCGACCGCGGACCTGGCGATTAGGCTACTGCTCCTCCAACTTCCCATCTTTGTGCGCATGAAGGCTTCCCTTCGTTGGGGTCCCGTTGGGCCGGCCTCACTGTGGGCCCGGTAGCCGGCCCGGCATGCGCATGCTTACTTGGCGATTGTGAACGCTAACACCGTGAAAGTCACGCGATATCGAGCAAAGTCTCACTCATTCCGTCGATGTGTGGCCGAAGGCCGCAGAGCTATGTGAAACCGGAGGTTCCGGTGGTGACACAAGGTCCCCGTGACTGGCTGCACGGACCGCGCGACGCAAACCGGTCATCGCCGCCGCAGCTGGGACGACACGCCGATGGCTATGAGATTGTTATCTATTCCCGGCCGAACACGCTCCGCCGCAATTGCATCCACACGTGCCCCTGTATAAGCCGCGACGCCGGCGGAACCTGCCCAGTTCGCAGCCGCTAAGCCGGGGACGAGCGCGCACAGGGCTACCGTACGTCACCAAATCAGGAATCATCTGGGTAAACGTGGCGGAATCACAGGCTGACTTTCCGCGGTCCAAAGGGGGAACTGACCTTTGCCGTCCGGGCGGCGGATCGCTAACGTGTGGACAGCGGACCCGGGGGCCCAAGTAGAGAACGTGTCAGCCCGGGGAAGGCGGACACGGTACCAACGGGTCCCCGGGTCCCCGGGGACCGCCGCTGGCCGGTCAGCCTTTCCCGGCACCGCCCCTGTCGGTGCTGCCCTTGTCCGTGCTGCCTTTTTCGGCGCCCTTTTCGCTGCCGCCGCGCGCGTCCGCGCGCATGGACCCCTCGATCACGGCCTCGGCGACCTTGCGCATCGTCAGCCGCCGGTCCATCGAGGTCTTCTGGATCCAGCGAAACGCCTGCGGCTCGGTCATCCCCTGCTCGGACTGCAGCAGCCCCTTCGCGCGGTCGAGCAGCTTGCGCACCTCCAGCCGCTCCCGCAGCGTGTTGACCTCGGAGTCCAGCGCGCGGATCTCGGTGAACCGGCTGACCGCCATCTCGATCGCGGGCACCAGGTCGGCCTTGGTGAACGGCTTGACCAGGTACGCCATCGCCCCCGCGTCCCGCGCCCGCTCCACCAGTTCGCGCTGCGAGAAGGCGGTCAGGATGACGACCGGGGCGATCCGGTCGGCCGCGATCCGCTCGGCGGCCGAGATCCCGTCGAGCACCGGCATCTTGACGTCGAAGATCGCCAGGTCCGGCCGCAGCGCCGTCACCCGCTCGACGGCGGCCTCCCCGTCGGCCGCCTCGGCGACGACGTCGTAGCCCTCCTCTTCGAGCATTTCCTTGAGATCGAGGCGGATCAGCGCCTCGTCCTCGGCAATGACGACACGCAGCGCATTCTGGCTCACGCCCACGAGCCTACAGTCAGGCGGTACATTGTTTGCGAGCGCATCAGCCGGGATGGCGGAACTGGCTTACGCGGACGTCTCAAAAGCGTTTGCCCGAGAGGGCGTGCGGGTTCGAATCCCGCTCCCGGCACTGGTTACTGCAGCTCACAGCTCTTTCCCGAAAATGTCAGTGGTGCGTGAGACCATATTTCCATGCACCCGCAGATAACGGTGGACACCGCGCGTAGCCTGTCCCGGCAAGGCCTGATCGACCGCGAAGTCGCTCGCATTACCGGCGTCTCGATCGGCGCCGTCCAGAAATGGCGCACGGAACGCCGGCGCTCTCCTCATGCTCCTCGTGCTCCCGGCGTGAAACGGGCGTCGGACTGTCCGCGCTGCGACGGCAGGGATCTCAATAAGCCCGCGTACTCGTATCTGCTAGGTCTTTACCTCGGCGATGGATGCCTGACGTGCGGGCACCGGGACGTGTTCGCGCTGTCCATCGCGTGCAGCGACGCCTGGCCCGGTCTCATGGCGGCCGCGAAGAGCGCGATGTCGGCGGTCATGCCCGCGTCCGGCGTCTTCAGCGTCCGCAGAGTCGGCATGACCAAAGTCAAGAGCTACTCCAAGCACTGGCCGTGCCTGTTTCCGCAGCACGGACCGGGCAAGAAGCACACTCGCAAGATCGAGCTTGCGCCGTGGCAGCGGGCCATCGTGGAGCTGTGCCCGGGGGACTTCGCGCGGGGACTATTCCACTCAGATGGCTGGCGGGGCGTCAAACCGGGTCCGCCGGAGGCTGGCCGGCGGCGACCGATGGTATGAGTACCCGCGGTATCTGTTCGTGAACTCCTCCGATGACATTCGCCGGCTCTGCGGTCAGGCGCTGGATCTGCTCGGGGTGGGGTGGCGGTTTTCCAAGCCCACCACGATCTCGGTGGCGAGGAAGGAGGCGGTAGCGCGACTTGATGAGTTCGTCGGGCCGAAGTACTGACCGGGTCCGCTGCCCGCACCGGCCGGGCGGTTGAACGTCCGCCCGCTGCGAGGCCAGAATGCCGCTATGCCGAACGCCTCCTCTTCGGCCCTGATGCGCCAGGCGTGGGCCGCTGTCGGCGGGGACCTGGCCGACCTCGAGCGCGTGCGAGTCGACGGCGACCCGGCGGGACTGCTGCCGTCACGCTTTGACGTGACCGGGCTGATGACCGCCGCGGTCGGGGCCGCCACGCTGGCGGTCTCGGTGTACGACGCGGCCCGCAACGCCGGGCGTCCGGCACCCGTGTCGCTCGACGTCGAGCACGTGGCGGTCGCGGCGACGAGCGAACGGTACGCCCGGCGCCTGAATTCAGAGCTGCGGGTGGGGATGGCGCCGCTGTCCCGGTTCTGGGCGGCGGCGGACGGCTGGATCCGGCTGCATACCAACTACCCGTGGCACCTCG
>JASHPP010000636.1 GCA_030038035.1 Trebonia sp. | reverse complement strand
TAGCCAGGGGCTGGTCCAGGGCGCGGCGGTGTCGAGCATCTGGTCTGGTGAGCGGCTGCGGAAGAAGGAGTGGATCTGCCGTAGCCGGGCAGGCCAGCTGACGGCGGTGTTGGCCACGTAGTTCTTCAGCCCGCCCCAGATCCGCTCGACGGGATTGTCGTGCGGGCTGTACCGGGCGCCGTACAGCAGTTCCAGCCAGGGGTGCTGCTGCAGGTAGGCGGTGACCTTGCGGCGTGATGGATGCTGTCGTTGTCGAGATCATGACGATCGCCGGGGCGCGGGGGAATGCTGCCAGCACCTGCTCCAGCAAGGCGATGAAGTCCGCGGCGCAGCGGCGGCCCAGCCGGCACACCCAGACGCCGGCGGTCACCTCGAGCGCGCCGAATACCGTGACCTGCCGGTTTTTCCCCGGCGTGGGAACCTCTGGCCGGCTAGCGCGCAGCGCCCAGCTGGCCCGCACGTGCGGCAGCAGGTTCAGGTGCGTCTCGTCCTCGGCCAGCACCACCGCCTTGCGCGGCAGTTCGATCAGCCGGGCCACGATCGCGGCCACCACGTGGTCGTGGTGCGGGCCGCCGCACGCGGTCAGCCTGGGCCGCCGCCAGATCGCGACCAGCCGGACCCGCCGGTACAGCGTGCGCGGGCTGACCTGCGGCCAGCCCAGGTAGCGGCGGATCCGCGGCAGGGTCCACGGCCCGGGGCGGGCCAGCAGCCCGGCGATCCGCCCCGTCAGCCGGCGGCCGCCCAGCGCTGGCCACCCGGACCGCGGCCGGTCCGCCAGTCCCGCCATCCCCTCGCTGTTGAACCGGGTGATCCAGCGGCGCACCGTGGCCGGGTGGCAGTCCAACAGCTCCGCGATCTGGGCAGGTGGTAAACCATGCGCCGACAGCAGCACCATCACCGCCCGGGTGGCCTGCCGCCACCGGCCCCGCAGGCTGGCCTGCAGTTCCTCCATCTCGCGGCCGGGACGGTTGGCGAACACGCTGACCGGGCGCATACTGATCACGACCTCGCCCTGATCACGACCTCGCCGGCCGGGTGGATGATGTGCCAACTTCAATCCAACCCCCGGCGAGGCTGCTGTCAACGTGCCTTACCCGCTGGACTCACAGCAGCGTTACGCGTGGAACTTATGGATAGGCGCTTAACGTCACATGACGGGCTGGGCACTGCCCTACAGACCGGCAGATGAAGGCGCTGAACATCGTCATACGCAAGACGGTGTGGGACGCCGTTAACCAGCTCAGTAACCCCGGCAAGAACGCGGCGCCCATTGCCTTCGCGCTGCTCACGCGCAATGACTACATGGAAGCACCCGGCTCCCCGGAGCTGGACGCCGCGTTCGCGGCGGTTGAGGCGGGCAGGTTCGACCCGCCGGGGTCCGTGCCTGACTGCACGCGGGACAAGCCGTAGGCTGAGGCGACCGAGCCGCCATGGGCGAGAGCACCCGGCACACGGAGCGAGCCACTTCGGGAGGAGCGCACCTACTAGAGCAGCACCCCGCCGGGCAACCGGCGGGGTGCTCTGCGGCGAGCGCCGCCTGACGAACGTCCCCGTTCCCTGCCCGGCGGCGGCGCGCCGAGCTGCTGCTTGAGCTGCGGTTCTTCCGCAGCGCGCCGTTCAGCGGCGCCAGCGTGATCGCGGCGGCCTCGTTCATCGCGCTCGCCGGATTCCTGTTCGTCATCACGTTGTACCTGCAGCGGGTCCAGGACGACCCTCCGCTGCGGGCCGGGGCTGGCGCTGCTCCCCGCGACGGTGGTGATGGCGCTATCCGCGCTGGTGGCGGGGCGCCTGGTCGCGCGCCGTGGCCCGCGGGTTCCGCTGGTCCTCAGCGGTGTCCTGACCGCCGTTGGCAGCTACTTGCTCGTCGGCATCTCGCCGGCGACCTCCTACCCCCGGCTGGCCGTCGAGCTTGCGGTGCTCGGCGCCGGCCTCGGGCTGGTCAACCCGCCGATCACCAACATCGGCGTCAGCGGGATGCCGCCCGAGCAGGCGGGAGTGGCGTCCGCGGTGATCTCGGCGACCAGGCAGATCGGCAAGGTGCTGGGCGTCGCGGTGCTGGGCGCGATGCTCACCAGCGGCTACCACGCGCGGCTGGCCGCCGGGATGCCGACCGCCTGGGCGCTCAGCGCGGCCACGCGCGCCCCGTGGCTGCTCGCCGCGGCGTGCGGCGCGCTCGTCGCGGTGACCGGGTTCGTGACGACGGCCTCCTGGCGTCCTGCGCGACCGTGACCTGCGCCTGAGTCAAGAGGCGCGGCCCGGCGCTGCCGTGCCTGTTACGCCAGTGAGCGGAAGACCTGCGTGAGAGCTAGGTGGCTGTCGGCGGAGGTGGCTACCTCAACTGAGCAGAGAAGTTGGCCGGGGGCCAGTAGCTCCCACCACATCCCACGGACCTCGATCACAGTGGCGCTTGCGTTGAGCGAGCCCGGACGTACCGCTGCCTGGGCAGCCACGGTCTCCGCGGCCCGCCGGACTGCTTCGTATCCGAACAGCAGGAGAGGAACCCGGCGCAGGACCAGTGATTGACGCACCTGATCAGAACGGCCTTCCTCGTATGCGGCAACGACCGCCCGGCGGAGTCCGGTACGGTCGGCCAGTGAATCCCACTCAGGCGGGTCGAATGCCAGGTCCTGCCGCCGCGCTCTCGCAAGCGCCGGGCCAGGGCCATGCCCGGCTCCCTCTACTCCGGCCTCTAGCCTGATGACTGCTTCCCACCATCCGGCCCATTCGGCGCCCGCCTGTCTGCGTATAGCCGGGTCCAGCCGCTGCGAGAGATCAGGCACATCGCGCACGGGCCGCGGCGGGACCGCCTGCGACCCGGTCTCCAGCCTTAGCGCATCGCGGACGAACAGCGCCACGTGCGCAAAGGTAGGCACCGACTCCGCGAAACGCCAGGATTCCGTTCCAGCCTGCTGCGTGCCAGAGTCCCTTGCTACCAGCACCCGCGGAGATCGTCCGCCGTCAGGCAGAGCCGAACCGTTCGATCGAAGACCTCAGCCTGAACTACAAATCGGGTCCCTGCGACGGCTACGACGACAGCCTCGCGACCCTCGAACGGCCCGTTAGCGATCATCACGGAATCCCCGATTGTGAAGCTCATCGTGAAAGGTTAGTCACCTAGACGATCTGGGCGCCAGCGTTCTCACTGTCCGCGGCTAGTCCCACTGCCGGGGAGTTGAGGCAACTGGGCCGTTGGCGCAGCTGGCCCGATACAGCCGGGCCGTTGGCGCAGCTGGCCCAGTCAGGGAGGCCGGGGCAGCGGCCGCAGGCACCAGGCGGCCGGGTACCGCGCTCCGGCGGCCCGGCCTGCCCGCAACAGCAGACGCGGGCGCTGCCAGCGCTGTACCAGGCGCCGCGGATCGCCATCACCGGCGCCATCCAGGCCATCCCGGGCGCCGGCCCCGACCGGGCCAGCTGCCAGGTCGCCGCCGAAACCGCCCAGACCATGGTCACCGGCATCCGCACTGTCCCGTTATCTGCGCCAGAGCCCGACATTAGAGCTGCCCGCCGCGGGAGTCGTCTGCCAGATGACCGTCGGTGGCGGGAAGAGAACGGGTCCCGCCAATGGCGGCGCTGCGCGGTGCCACAGTAACGGGGCACGGGCAGGCGCCCCGGCTCGTTCGGGATAATGATTTCGATTTTTTCCTGAGCCGGGGGCGCGGGCGGCTTGTGTGCCTGGCGCGCCCGCAGCGGCGCCCGCACCACCGGCCGCGGCGCGGCAGTCGCGCCTGCGGAGCCGAATCATCCTGGCGGGGTGATGCGACGCGGCCGCGCGGCGGGCGACCGTGGCGGGGTAAGCGCGACGCAGCGGCGAGGAGATAGTCGTGGAACGCTACCCGAACATCAGCGATCACGGGATCATCGGCGACCTGCAGACGTGCGCGCTGGTGTCCACCGACGGGACCGTGGACTTCTTCTGCTGCCCGCGGTTCGACTCCCCGAGCCTGTTCGCGTCGCTGCTTGACGCCGAGCGGGGCGGCCACTTCTCGATCAAGCCGGTCAGCGATGGCTATGTGTCCAGGCAGCTGTACTTCCCCGACACCGCGATGCTGATCACCCGCTTCATGACCCCGGACGGCGTCGGCGAGGTGCTCGACTTCATGCCGGTCATCGAGGGCGGGGCGACCCCCACCGACCGGCACCGGCTGGTCAGGCACCTGCGGGTGGCCCGGGGCACCATGCGGTTCGAGATGGAGATCCAGCCCCGGTTCGACTATGGCCGCGCCGGGCACACGGTCGAGATCTCCGCGGACGGCGCGGTCTTCCGCCAGCACGGCGGGATGCACCTGACGCTGCACACCGCGGGCAGGCGCGACGCGGCCGAGGAAAGGGCGTCGGTGGAGCGGGCCGGCGACGGGCTGCGCGCGACCTTCACGATGCGGGAAGGCGAAAGCGGCCGCGGGGTGGTGCTCGAGTCCATGGGCGGTGCGCCGCGGGCCATGACGGCGGCCGAGCTCGACCAGCTGGCCGAGGAGACGGCGGCCTTCTGGAAGGAGTGGCTGGGCCGTTCGACCTACATGGGACGCTGGCGGGAGGTGGTCAACCGCTCCGCGATGACCCTCAAGCTGCTGACTTACGAGCCGGCCGGCGCGCCGGTCGCCGCCGCCACGTTCGGGCTGCCCGAGCAGGCCGGCGGCGAGCGGAACTGGGACTACCGCTTCACCTGGATCAGAGACGGGTCGCTGACCATGCACGCCCTGGCCGGCCTCGGCTACCTGGTCGAATCGGCCAGGTTCAGCTTCTGGCTGCGGGACCGGGTGTCCGAGCACGTCGGCGGCGCCTCCGGACCGCTGAAGATCATGTACCGGGTCGATGGCAGCTCTGAGCTGAGCGAGGAGAACCTGGACTTCGAGGGCTGGCGGGGATCGCGGCCGGTCCGCATCGGCAACGGCGCGGCCGACCAGCTGCAGCTCGACATCTACGGCGAGGCCATGGACGCGCTCTACGACAGCGCCGGGCAGGGCCTGCCGATCGCGCACCGTGGGTGGCAGGAGCTCACCAAGATCATCGACTGGGTCGCCGACCACTGGGACCAGCCCGACGAAGGCGTCTGGGAGACTCGCGGCGGCCGCCAGGACTTCACCTACGGCCGGTTCCAGTGCTGGGTCGCCCTGGACAGGGCGATCCGGATGGCCGAGCACACGGGCCGCCCGGCCAACATCGCCAAGTGGGCCATCGAACGGGACCGGCTGTACAACCAGATCATGGAACGCGGGTGGAATCCCGTGGCCCGCGCCTTCACCCAGCATTACGGCACCGACGTCGTGGACTCCTCGCTGCTGCTCATGCCGCTCGAAGGCTTCGTCGCGCCCCAGGACCCGATGTGGCTGTCCACCTTGCGCGCCATCGACAGGCAACTCGTCTCAGACAGCCTCGTCTACCGCTACAACCCGGCCGCCTCTCCCGACGGGCTGCACGGAGACGAGGGCACCTTCTCCCTGTGCACCTTCCTGTACGTCGACGCGCTCGCCAGGAGCGGACGGCTGGACGAGGCGGTGCTGACGTTCGAGAAGATGCAGACCTACGGCAATCACCTGGGCCTGTTCTCCGAGGAGATCGGGCCCACCGGCGAGCAGCTCGGCAATTTCCCGCAGGCGTTCACGCACCTGTCGCTGATCAACGCCGCGATCACGCTCAACCGCGAACTCGACCGCCGCGCGGCGCACCCGGACCGGGTCGCCGCCATCGAACAGATCGTGGCGGCCGTATAGCGAGGTCCGCGGCCCTGGCCGGGGACGACGATCCTGACATCACCAGGAGGCAGTCGTGGCAGAGGACTTCGAGGTCATCATCGTCGGGACGGGGGCGGGCGGCGGGACGCTGGCGTACACGCTCGCGTCGACCGGGAAACGGATCCTGCTGCTGGAACGCGGCGACTTCCTGACCAGGGAGGTGGAGAACTGGGATCCAGGGCCGGTGTTCGTCGACGGCAGGTACATATCGACCGATACCTGGTACGACCGCGACGGGACGCCGTTCCAGCCGCAGGTGCACTACTTCGTCGGCGGGGCGACCAAGCTGTACGGCGCCGCGCTGTACCGGCTGCGGCCGCAGGACTTCGGCGAAATCCGGCACGCCGACGGCATATCGCCGGCCTGGCCGCTCGGCTACGAGGAGTTTGAGCCCTGGTACACCAAGGCGGAATGGCTGTACCAGGTGCACGGCGTGCACGGCAGGGATCCCACCGAGGGCCGCTGGTCGCGGCAGTACCCGTGGCCGCCAGTCTCCCACGAGCCGCGAATCCAGGCGATCTCCGACGCGCTCGAGGCGGGCGGCTACCATCCGTTCCCTGCTCCCTGTGGCATCCTGCTTGACGAGGCCCACCGGCCCGCGAGCCGGTGCATCCGGTGCGCCACCTGCGACGGTTACCCGTGCCTCGTGCACGCCAAGGCTGACGCCGACATCATCGCCGTCCGGCCGCTGCTCGACATGCCCAACGTGACCCTGCTCACGGGTGCCGAGGTCGTGCGCCTGGAGACCGACCCGTCCGGCCGGACGGTCACCGGCGTCATCGTCGACCGGGGCGGAGACGGCAAGGAAGAGACCTACGGCGGCGACATCGTCGTGCTGGCGGCCGGGGCCACGAACACGGCCAAGATCCTGCTCAGGTCGGCGTCCGACGCCTGCCCGGCCGGGCTGGCCAACGGATCGGACCAGGTCGGGCGCAACTACATGTTCCACAACAGCAAGGCGGTGGTGGCGCTCGGCAAGGAACCCAACGACACGGTCTTCCAGAAGACCCTGGCGATCAACGACTTCTACCTGCCGGGCGACGAGCGGGAGTGGCCGCTGGGCAACATCCAGCTGCTCGGCAAGTCCAACGCGATGGCGATGAAGGGCGAAGAGCCGCACCTGACCAGGCTCGCCCCGACGCTCAGCCTCCAGGAGGTCGCCGCGCACGCGGTGGACTTCTGGCTGACGACCGAGGATCTCCCCAAGCCCGACAACCGGGTCACGCTCGACAGCGACGGGAACGTGCACCTTGCCTACACCGACAGCAACGACACCGAGGCGGCGGGCCTGTACGCGGAGTTCAAGAGGATCCTCAACCACATCGGCATGGCCGAGCACCACGTCCTGCACAAGAACTTCTACATGAGCATGAACGTCGCCATCGCCGGCGTCGCCCACCAGGCGGGAACCTGCCGGTTCGGCACCGACCCGGCCACCTCGGTGCTTGACGTCAACTGCAAGGCGCACGAGGTGGACAACCTGTACGTCGCGGACACGAGTTTCTTCCCGAGCATCGGCGCGGTCAACCCCGCGCTGACCGCGATGGCCAACGCCATCCGCGTCGGCGAGCACATCGCGGAGCGGCTCGGCGTGAGCGCCAGCGCGCTGGCCTGGGCACCCGCGCCGCGCCGGGCGCCGGCGGAGACGGCGCAGGCCTTCCCCTCGACGGCGCAGGCCTCCCCCTCGGCCGGCAAGACAAGCTGAGAGGAGTCCCGCGTGCAGGAGACCCTCGCCCGCTGGCAGTTCGCGTTCACCTCGGTCAACCACTTCTTCTTCGTCCCGGTGACGATCGGGCTCGCCTTCGTCACCGCGATGCTGCAGACCAGCTGGTACCGGCGGCGGACACCCGAATACCTGCGGCTGACCAGGTTCTTCGGCACGCTGCTTGTCATCAACGTCGCCATCGGCGTCGTCACCGGCCTAGTGCAGGAGTTCCAGTTCGGGATGAACTGGTCGGCCTACTCGCGGCTCGTCGGCAACGTCTTCGGCGCGCCGCTGGCGATGGAGGGGCTGGCCGCCTTCTTCCTCGAATCCACGTTCCTTGGCCTGTGGCTGTTCGGCTGGGACAAGCTCTCCCGCCGTGTGCACTTGGCCACCATCTGGCTTGTCTTCCTCGGCAGCGTCCTGTCGGCGGCATTCATCATGGCGGCCAACTCCTGGATGCAGCACCCGGTCGGGTACGTCATGGTGCACGGCTCGCCGCAGCTCAACGACATCTGGGCGCTGTTCACCAACCCCGTGTTCGTGTGGGGGTACGCCAAGGTGGTCCTCGCCGCCATCGTGACCGGCGCGGCGGTCATGCTCGCGGTGTCCGCGTGGCAACTGCGGCACGGCGGCGACCGCGCCGTGTTCCTCATCCCGGCCCGGCTCTCGCTCGCCGTGCTGGTCCCGGCCATCTTGCTGACCATGCTGGTCGGCGACGAGCTCGGCGTGATCGAGGCCCGCTACCAGCCGATGAAGATCGCGGCCGCCGAGGCGCAGTGGACCACCTGCCAGCCGTGCTCGTTCTCGCTGTTCCAGATCGGCGGCGGCAACAACGACCAGACGCCGACCGAGATCATCGCGATCCCGCACCTGCTCTCCCTGCTCGCCACCAACCACTGGAATGGCAAGGTCGTCGGGCTGGACCCGCTGCAGTCGCAGTACACCAAGCAGTTCGGGCCCGGCTACTACGTGCCGAACGTGTTCATCCAGTACTGGAGCATGCGGGTCATGGCCTACCTGGCCGTCATCGTCTTCCTCGTGGGCTTGTGGGGGCTCATCCTCGCCCGCAGGAAAAAGCTGGCCACCTCCCGGCGCTTCCTGTGGTGCGCCATCTGGATGGCCGTGCTGCCCTTCGTGATCAACACGGCGGGCTGGCTGCTCACGGAGAGCGGCCGCCAGCCATGGATCGTGCAGGGCATCATGCTGACCAAGAACGGCCTTTCACCGACCGTCAGCACCACGTACCTGATCATCAGCCTGGCCGTCTTCGTCCTGCTCTACGGCGCTTTGGGCACCGTCGACCTGATCCTCATGCTGCGCTACTCGCGCAGGCAGCTCGAGAGACCGCAAGCGGAACAGGATGTCGACACGCCCGTTCCCGCGATGCAGTACTGAGGTGAGCGATGGCACTGGTCCCGTTCTGGTTCATCCTCATCACGATTTTGTGGACGGGGTTCTTCATCCTCGAAGGGTTCGACCTGGGCGTCGGCATGCTGCACGGAGCAGTCGGCCGTGACGAGGCCGGGCGCAGGGCGGTCATCAACACGATCGGCCCGCTGTGGGACGGGAACGAGGTCTGGCTGATCACGGCCGGCGCGGCGATGTTCGCCGCGTTCCCCGGCTGGTATGCCACCTTGTTTTCCGGCATGTACCTGGCCGTGGTCCTCTTGCTCTGCGGCCTGATCCTGCGCGGCGTATCGTTCGAGTACCGCGGGAAGGACCCGGACAAGCGCTGGCGCGGCACCTGGAGCTGGGCGCTCGGCGTCGGCAGCCTGATCGTCCCGCTGGTCATCGGCATCGCGCTCGGCGATCTCCTGCACGGCCTGCCGATC
>JASHPP010000635.1 GCA_030038035.1 Trebonia sp. | reverse complement strand
CCGTCCAGCGAGATCGACTTGGTCAGCCCGGTGATCGCGTGCTTGGTCGCGGTGTACCCGACGCTGCCCGGCCGCGGCGTGTGCGCGGAGATCGAGCCGTTGTTGATGATGCGGCCGCCGCGGGGGTCCTGCGCCTTCATCATCCGCACCGCGTGGTGCGCGCACAGGAACGAACCGGTCAGGTTGACCGCCACGATCGATTGCCAGCCCGCCAGCGAGACTTCGTCGACCGCGCCAGGCGGCGCGCCCGTTCCCGCGTTGTTCACCAGCAGGTCCAGCCGGCCGTACTGGTCCCCCACGACCGCGAACAGCGACGCGACGGAATCCGGGTCCGTGACGTCGGCCACTGCGGGCAGCACCGAGCCCGCCGGAGCCAGCGCCGCCGTCGCTTCCAGTGTCGCGACGCGCCGGCCGGCCGCGGCGACGCGCCAGCCGGCGTGCGCCAGCGCCAGCGTGATGTCGCGGCCGAGACCCGAGCCCGCCCCGGTCACGACCGCCACTCCCTTAGTTGTCATGGGGCTTATTCTCTCCCCGGGGACGCTTCCTGCCGGGACTCCGGCGCGCAGATCCCATGCCCCCTGAGGCAATGCGGTTTAGCCAGGGGTAATGGTGATTCGCTGGCGTTCTGGAGTGGCAGCGGCGCGGCTATTTGCCGCTGAACTTGGCCGGGCGCTTTTGCAGGAACGCGGTTACGCCCTCGACGAAGTCGGCGCTGGTCGCCAGGTCCCGCTGGATCGAGGCTTCCAGTTCCAGGTGCGCGGCCATCCGGTCGTACAGCCAGTGGTTGAGCTCGCGCTTGCTGCCGGCGTAAGACAGCGTCGGGCCCTCCGCCAGCCGCTGGACCAGCGCCTCGGCCTTGGCCGCGAACTCCGCGTCCGGCCAGGCGAAGTTGATCAGGCCCCAGTCCACCGCCTGCACGGCCGGGACCGGCTCGCCGAGCAGCGCCAGCTGCGCGGCCCGCGCGAACCCCACCCGGGACGGCACGAACAGCGAGGCGCCGCCGTCGGGCACCAGCCCGATGCCGACGAACGCCAGCATGAAGTACGCCGACTCGGCCGCGACCACCAGGTCGCCGGCGAGCGCGAGCGACATCCCGGCCCCGGCCGCGGGGCCGTTCACCGCCGTCACGACCGGCTTGGGCAGCTGCCTGATCGCGGTGACGATCGGGTGGTACCACCGGGTCAGGGTCGTGTAGGTGTCCAGCTCCCCGGCGAGCGCCTTGTCCGCGCCTTCCTTCAGGTCGGCGCCGGCGCAGAATGCCTTGCCCGCGCCGGTCAGCATGACCGCCCTGACGGCATCGTCGAGCGCGATCTCGCGCAACACGGTGAGCAGGTCATCGGAGAGCCCGTTGCTCCAGGCGTTCATTCGCTCCGGCCGGTTCAGCACGATCTTCGCGGTCGCGCCCTCGCGGTACAGGTCCACGGTCTCATAGCGCCGGGCTGGCTGGTCGTCACCCACGCCGCTCATGCTAGCAAGATCAGGGTAGATCAGGCCGGCCGCGCAGGGCCGGGGAACCGGGAGGCGACACGATGGCGGGCAGGCCAGGTCAGACGGGTGCGGACGGCAAGCCCGGCAAGCACGCGGACAGCGGCAAGCACGGGAGCCACGGCAGGCAGGACGGGCATGCCGACCGCGACGAGCCGCGCGCGAAGCGGATCCGGCGGTCCGTCTACGAAAGGGAGCTGTTCCGGCTGCAGACCGAACTCGCGAAGCTGCAGGAGTGGATGCGCACCACCGGCGCGCGCGTGGTGGTGGTGTTCGAGGGCCGCGACGCGGCCGGCAAGGGCAGCACGATCAAGCGGGTCACCGAGTACCTCAATCCCAGGCTGGCGCGGATCGCCGCGCTCCCGAGGCCAACGGAGCGGGAGCGCACGCAGTGGTACTTCCAGCGCTACATCGAGCACCTGCCGGCGGCGGGCGAGATGACGCTGTTCGACCGGTCCTGGTACAACCGGGCGGGCGTGGAGCACGTGATGGGCTTTTGCACCAAGGAGGAGTACGGCCGGTTCCTGCACCAGTGCCCGATCTTCGAGCGGCTGCTTGTCGAGGACGGGATCCTGCTGCGCAAGTACTGGTTCTCCGTCAGCGACGTCGAACAGCAACGGCGGTTCCGCTCCCGGCTCGACGACCCGATGCGCCGGTGGAAGCTATCCGCGATGGACACCGAGTCGATCACCCGGTGGGAGGACTACTCCCGCGCGAAAGACCAGATGTTCGCGCTGACCGACATCCCTGAGGCGCCGTGGTACGTGGTGGAATCGGACGACAAGCGGCGCGCGCGCGTCAACATGATCGCCCACCTGCTGAGCAGCATCCCGTACCACGACGTGCAGCCGCCGCCGTTTGAGCTGCCGGCGCGCCCGCCGTCGACCGGCTACGTCAGGACTCCGCGGGAGATGCAGACCTACGTCCCCGATCACGCGGCGTCGCTTTCCTGACCCCGAACCGGGGTACGGCACACTGGTGCGATGGACAGCGGGGAACTGCGCGAGCGGGCGGCCGCCGCGGGCGTGGCGGTCAACTACTGGGACTGGCAGGGGCGCGAGGTCACCGTACCCGACGAGACGCTGGCCGCGATCCTGGCGGTGCTCGGCGACGCTCCCCCCTGGGAGCAATCCGGTCCGCTGCCCGGCATCGCCACGCAGGGCGCCGCGGCTCCCCTGCCCGGCCGCCGCTCGTGGGGGTTCACCGTGCAGCTGTACTCGCTGCGCTCGCGCCACTCCTGGGGCCACGGGGACCTGAGGGACCTCGCCGACCTGGCCGCCTGGTCGGCGCGCGACCTCGGCGCCGGGTTCGTGCTGATCAACCCGCTGCACGCGGCCGAGCCGCTGCCTCCGGTCAGCCCCTCGCCGTACCTGCCGATGAGCCGCCGCTGGATCAGCCCGCTGTACCTGCGCATCGAAGACATCCCCGAATACGAAAGCCTTGATCAGTCGCAGCGGGCCGCGGTGAGCGCCCTCGCGCGGCCGCTGCGCGCGGCGAGCGGGACGGCCGCGCCGATCGACAGGGACGCGGTGTGGACCGCCAAGCGGGCCGCGCTCGAGATCATCGCGAACGTGCCGCTGAGCCCGCCGCGGCTGGCGTCGCTCGACTCCTTTCGCGTCCGGCAGGGGCAGCCGCTTGACGACTGGGCGACCTGGTGCGCCATCGCCGAAGTGCACGGGCCCGACTTCCGCGCCTGGCCGTCCGCGCTGCGCGAGCCGCGCTCGGCGGAGACCTCCGTGCTGCGCGGCCAGCTCGCCTCGCGGACGGCCTTCCACGTCTGGGTGCAGTGGCTGGCGGCGACGCAGGTGGCTGCCGCCCAGCAGGCGGCGCGCGCGGCCGGGATGGAGATCGGCGTCGTGCACGACCTGGCGGTCGGCGCGCACCCGGGCGGGGCGGACGCCTGGGCCTGGCAGGACGTGATCGCGGGCGGGATCAGCGTCGGCGCGCCGCCGGATGAGTTCAACCAGCGCGGCCAGGACTGGGGGCTGCCGCCCTGGCATCCGGGCCGGCTGGCCGCGCGCGGGTACCGGCCGCTCGCCGACCTGATCGGGGCGACCGCATGCGCGGGGGGCGGGCTGCGGATCGACCACGTGATGGGGCTGACCAGGCTGTGGTGGATCCCCGCGGGCAGGCCGCCTGATCAGGGCTCGTACGTGCGCTACGACGCCGAGGCGACGCTCGGGGTGCTCGCCGGCGTGGCGGCCCACTGCGGCGCGGTCGCGATCGGCGAGGACCTCGGCACGGTCGAGCCATGGGTGCGCGACGCCCTGGCCGCCCGTGGCGTGCTCGGCACGTCGGTGCTGTGGTTCGAGCGCGAGTGGGACGGCACGCCGCGGCCGCCTGGCTCGTGGCGGCCCGGCTGCCTGGCCACGGTCTCCACGCACGACATGGCGCCCGCCGCGGCGTTCCTCGCCGGCTCGCAGGTGACCGAGCGGGCCAGGCTCGGGCTGCTCACCCGCCCAGAACCGGAGGAGCGCGCCGAGGCCGACAAGGCGCTCGCCGCGTGGTTCGGCGCGCTGGCCAGGGAGGGCCTGCTGCCGCCGGGGACCTGGCCGGACCCGGACGCGTTCACGGTCGCGCTGTACGGGTACCTGGCCAGGACGCCGGCCCTGCTGATCGGCGTCTCGCTCGCCGAGGCGGCCGGCGAGCGCCGCGCGCAGAACATGCCGGGCACCGTCACCGAGTACCCGAACTGGCGGCTGCCGCTGTGCGGCCCCGACGGCGAGCCGGTGCTCCTTGACGACCTCCCGGCAAGCGGCCGCGTCCGCGCGGTAGCCCGCGCCGCCGCCGGCGCATAACGGCCGGCCGCGCGGGCAGGGGCAAGGGCACGCGGCGGGATCGGTTACCCGGAGGGTGCTGGCGCGGGCGGGCGTGCGAGGATCGGCTTGGCGCACAAACATCACGCAAGGCCAGTGCCCGGTGACGGGCGCGAACCTCGACGAGGGGAGACGACATGTCGGCGACCGCGCTGCGGGAGCGCAAGGCGTGGCAGGCACTGGAGCGCCATTACGCCGAGATCTCGGGACAGCACCTGCGCGACCTGTTCGCCGCGGACCCCGGTCGCGGCGAGCGGCTGACCGCGCAGGCCGCGGGCATCTACCTCGATTACTCGAAGAACCGGGTCACCGACGCGACCATGCGGCTGCTGATCGAACTGGCGGCAGAGTCGGGGGTGCCGCAGCGGCGGGACGCGATGTTCCGCGGCGAGCACATCAACGTGTCAGAAGACCGCGCGGTCCTGCACGTGGCGCTGCGCATGCCGGCCACAGCACGACTGGTCGTGGACGGCCAGGACGTCGTCAAGGATGTCCACGACGTGCTGAGCCGCATGCGCAGGCTAGCCACCGCTGTTCGTTCTGGAGAATTCAAGGGTCTTACCGGAAAGCCCATAAAAAATGTGATCAACGTCGGCATCGGCGGGTCCGACCTCGGGCCGGTCATGGCGTATGAGGCGCTCAGGCATTACTCCGCGAGGGACATCGCGTTCCGGTTCGTGTCCAACGTCGACTCCACCGACTTCGCCGAGGCGACCCGCGACCTGGCCGCGGACGAGACGCTGTTCATCATCTCGTCCAAGACGTTCAGCACGCTGGAGACGATGACCAACGCCACGACGGCGCGGGACTGGGTGGTGTCCGCGCTCGGGTCGCAGGACGCGGTGGCGAACCATTTCGTGGCAGTCTCCACGAACGCCGAGCGGGTGCGGGCGTTCGGCATCGACACCGCGAACATGTTCGGGTTCTGGGACTGGGTCGGCGGGCGGTATTCGATGGACTCCGCGATCGGCCTGTCCACGATGATCGCGATCGGGCCGGACCAGTTCGACGAGATGCTCGCCGGATTCCGCGCGATGGACGAGCACTTCCGCACCGCGCCGCTGGATGCCAACCTGCCGGTGCTGATGGGGGTGCTCGCGGTGTGGTACCGCGACTTCTTCGGCGCGCAGACCGTCGGCGTGATGCCGTACGACCAGTACCTGAAGCGCTTCCCCGCCTACCTGCAGCAGCTCACGATGGAGTCCAACGGCAAGCACGTGACGCTGGCCGGGCGGCACGTGGACTACGACACCGGCGCGGTGTTCTGGGGCGAGCCGGGCACCAACGGGCAGCACAGCTTCTACCAGCTCATCCACCAGGGCACCACGCTGATCCCGCTCGACCTGATCGGGTTCGGGCGGGGTCTTAACCCCATCCGCGACCAGCACGACCTGCTCTCGTCCAACGTGTTCGCCCAGGCGGCGGCGCTGGCGTTCGGGAAGACGGAGGCGGAGGTCCGCGCTGAGGGCACGCCCGAGGCCGTCGTGCCGCACCTGGTGATGGAGGGCAACCGGCCGACGAACACGCTGCTGTGCGAGGTGCTCACGCCGCGGCTGCTCGGCTCCCTGGTCGCCCTGTACGAGCACAGCGTGTTCACGCAGGGGACGATCTGGGATGTCGACTCGTTCGACCAGTGGGGGGTCGAGCTCGGCAAGGTGCTCGCGCAGCAGATCATCCCCGAGCTTGAGTCGGCCGCGGAGCCGGCCCTGGCGCACGACTCGTCTACCAACGCACTGATCCGCCGCTACCGTTCGCTCAAGGGAGCGTGAGGTTTTCGCCATGGCAACTGACAAGCCGATGCAGCTCGGCATGATCGGGCTGGGCCGGATGGGGTCCAACCTGGTCCGCCGGCTGATGCGCGACGGCCACCGGTGCGTGGCCTTCGACAGGAACCTGGACGTGGTCAAGGAGCTCGCGGCCGAGGGCGCGGACGGTGCCTCCTCGCTCGCCGAGTTCGTCGAGAAGCTGGAAAAACCCCGGGCCGCCTGGATCATGGTCCCGGCCGGGGTGGTCGACTCGACGCTGTCGGACCTGGTGCCGCTGCTCGACGCCGGCGACGTGGTGATCGACGGCGGCAACTCGTACTACCGCGACGACATCACGCGCTCGGCGGCCCTGCACGCCAAGGGCATCCACTACCTCGACGTCGGCACCAGCGGCGGCGTGTGGGGGCTGGAGCGCGGGTACTGCCTGATGATCGGCGGTGACCTGGCGGCGGTGGCGCGGCTCGACCCGATATTCAAGACGATCGCGCCGGGTCTCGGCACGGTGGAGCAGACGCCCGGGCGGTCGCCTTCGGACGCCGTCGCGCAGGGGTACATGCACTGCGGGCCGTCCGGTGCCGGGCACTTCGTCAAGATGGTGCACAACGGCGTGGAGTACGGCATGATGGCCGCGATCGCCGAGGGCCTTTCTGTCATCAAGCACGCCGACGTGGGGCTGCACCAGGACGAGGTCGACGCGGAGACCGCCCCGCTGCGCGCCCCCGAGGCCTACCAGTACCAGGTCAACGTCGCCGACGTGGCCGAGGTGTGGCGGCGCGGCTCGGTGGTCAGCTCCTGGCTGGTCGACCTGATCGCCGCCGCGCTGGCCAAGTCGCCGGACCTGGACGACTTCAGCGGTCACGTGTCCGACTCAGGCGAGGGCCGCTGGACCGTGCTGGCCGCCGTCGACGAGGGCGTGCCCGCTTCGGTCATCTCGGCGTCGCTGTACGAGCGGTTCGAGTCACGGGACAACGGCGCGTTCACCGCCAAGATCCTGTCCGCGATGCGCTCGGAGTTCGGCGGACACGCGGAGAAGAAGCAGTGAGCGCGCAGACGTCGGAGACGCCAGCGGCGGGGACGCCGTCGGCGGCGCCGGCGGCAGCGGCGGCGCCTGGGGCGTCGGTGGCCGCCGAGTCGCGGCGCACCGGCCCCCGGCCGGGCAGCTATGTGATCGTGCTGTTCGGCGCGACCGGGGACCTGGCCAAGCGCAAGCTGCTGCCAGGGCTGTACCACCTGGCGTGCGCGGGGCTGCTGCCCGACAAGTACCGGATCATCGGCAGCGCGCCGCCGGAGTACGCGCTGTCCGACGCGGAGTTCGTGGCCTACGCGGAAAAGGTCGTGGACCGGTACTGCAGGATCAAGCCGATGGGCTCCTCGTGGGACGAGTTCGCGTCCCGCCTGTCGTTCGGCGCCGCGTCCCCGCAGGACCCGTCGCCGCTGGTGTCCGCCGTCGAGGCGGCGGAAAAGGCGATCGGCGGTCAGCCGGGGCGGCTGTACCACCTGGCCGTGCCGCCGACCGCCTTCGAGTCCGTGATCGGGCTGCTCGGCTCCTCGGGACTCGCCAAGGGCGACACGAAGGTCATCATCGAGAAGCCGTTCGGCGAGGACCTCGCGTCGGCGCGCGAGCTGAACGCGGCGGTGCACGCCGTCTTCGACGAGTCGCAGGTGTTCCGGATCGACCACTTCCTCGGCAAGGAGTCCGTCGACAACATCCTCGCGTTCCGGTTCGCCAACGGCCTCTTCGAGCCGATCTGGAACCGGGACCACATCCGGTACGTGCAGATCGACGTGCCGGAAACGCTGTCGATCGAGGGCCGGGCCGGGTTCTACGACGCGACCGGGGCGTACCGGGACATGGTGGTCACCCACCTGTTCCAGGTGCTCGGCTTCCTCGCGATGGAGCCGCCGACGTCGCTGGAGGCCAGGCCGCTGCGGGACGAGAAGGGAAAGGTGTTCGACGCGCTGCGGCCGGTCGACGTGCGGCACGTGGTGCGCGGGCAGTACACCGGCTACCGGTCCGAGCCAGGCGTGCGTCCTGGCTCCGACACCGACACGATGGTCGCGGTGCGCGTGGAGGTCGAGAACTGGCGGTGGCACGGCGTGCCGTTCTACCTGCGCTCAGGGAAGTGCCTGGCGGCCAGCCGCCAGCTGGTCACGCTCGGCTTCCGCGAACCGCCGCTGCGGATGTTCCCCGCGCACCGCCATGATGTGCCGATGGGCCGGGTCAACGAGATCGTGATCGACTTCGCCGACCCCGGTTCGATCAAGATCGAGTTCCTGGCCAAGAAGCCGGGGCCGGAGATGACCCTCGGCGCGACCGAGATGAAGTTCAGCTACGACGACTCCTTCGCCCAGGCGAACGCGCTCGAAGGCTACGAACGGCTGATCCTGCTCGCGATGCTCGGCGACCAGTCGCTGTTCACCCGGGCCGACGGGATCGAGCGGGTCTGGGAGATCTCCGAGCCCCTGCTGACCGCCCCGCCGCCGGTGGAGGAGTACGCGCCAGGCTCGTGGGGTCCGGCCAGCGTGGACAGGCTGATCGCGCCGAACCGCTGGTACCTGCACTGACGATGCGAGCAGCGGTCCAGGTCTCGTAGGTACAGGCTGGCTATACGATTGGACACCCAAACCTCCAGTCGAACGTGCGTGCTGTCTCCTTTGCCCCGCCATTTAGCAGTTATCAACAGCGCCAATCACGTCAGGTCAGTCCGACGAAGCGCACCCACGATTTCCGTGATGGCGACCTGGAGAGCGCGGTTTGCTGCACTATGAACTCGCCTCTGATCTGGTATATCAGTATCTGCGACCTGCCATTCCATGCGGCTTGCCGTGCACCAAATATCGCGCAGTTGTGGACCAAAATTCAGTTTCCGGACGCCACTTCTGCACAGTATGCCGATTTCGCGCGGAGTAAGGTAATCGCAGCCATGTGCTACAATTGGTACCGGAGCCGCTCGCGCGATCTGTCGAACGAAATCTTCGTCAATAGCAGGCTTCACTCGCATGAAGCCGTGAAGAGTACCTATATACGGCGCCACGAGATCGCAACCAGTTTCGGATGCGAACTTGTGCACTAGCTCTGCGGGCGGCAATTCGTCATTCCGGACGTAGCCGCTCATCAACTCCGTTGGTATCGCAGACGATTCACCCTCTACAAGGCAGGGATAGGAACGCATCTCGTTCACGACATCGGCCACATACTCGATATTTTCTTGCAGCGTGAAGTGAGAAAAGTCGGCCATTAGGATATCAAAATGCAACGCGGCCGCGCGCCTTAGCATCGAGCGATCCGAGCAGTGATCTAGCTCAATCCAAAGGGGCACACTGGATCTCCGTTTATAGAATGCGAAGATATCATACATCAACTCCAAGTCATAGTAGGAGGCTGCTGCGACGGAGACCATCGCCACGGCTGGTTGGCCGCACTGCTCTATTGCCGCGACTATCGCTGCAAGATCGTGCTGGTCGTTAAAATTGAACGCAGGAATTGGGAATGCAAATTTTGGTCCATTCTGTCCTTCCATCTGTAAACCCCATGTCATGGATCGCGCTTCAGGTTCGCGGTACTAAATCTATTTGCGAAGCCAATGGTGTCCGTTATACGCTCGATTCGGTTATAACGCGCCGATCGTTGGGCGGCTTCTACTACTGCAAGCCCTTTGATTACATCATCTATTGCCACCGGCGAATCAGTTCCCTCCGTGATTGCAGAAACAACCCGGAGATAGAATTCCTGATATCTACCTTGCAGCGTGGGGATTGGTTCATTTGCTTCGGGGGTTCCAAGCCGTCCCCAGGCATCTGGCGACTCCATGCCCCACTCTTCGTCGTTCGGAGAAGCGCCGCTACGCAGGGCCGCCTCTTGAGGATCCATGCCGTACTTCACGTAGCTAGTTTTGCTCCCCAAGACTCGGAAACGGGGGCCTAGATCGCTCGCAGCAGAAGACATCCACAAATGAGCGCGTACACCATCCGAATGCGTCATGGCGATATAGGTATCATCATCTACGAGAGTATTATTGCGTCGGCGATCCAACTCCGCATACACTTGCAAGGGGCAGCCGAAAAGGCAGATAGCCTGATCAATAAGATGCACTCCAAGGTCGTACAGCGCGCCACCTAGATCTTCTGCATTGCCGGATTCCTTCCAGCTTCCGCTCCGGACTGTAGGCCGCCATCGCTCGAACCTAGACTCGAATCGAAAGACCGCACCTAGTCTACCATCATATATCAGTTTCTGGATGGTGCGGAAGTCACCATCCCATCTGCGGTTTTGGTATGGGATTATCAGGAGGCCCAGCCGATCTGCCGATTTCCGAAGTTCCATGGCCTCAGCTGCACTTCCGGCGAGAGGTTTGTCCAATACGACATGAAGCCCAGCGCTCAACGCGGCTTTCGCGAGAATCGCATGATATCGATTGGGGGTCGCTATTATCGCCAGATCGCCGCCAGCGTATCGAAATGCATCGACTGGATCATCATAGAGGCGTATCGATGGATACCGTTGCAGTGCTGCCGCTCGACGGTCAGGGTTCGACGTGACAATCGCGCCAAGATCTATGCCAGGCACTGCGTTCACAATCGGCGCGTGGAAGACTGAGCCGCCGACTCCATAGCCGACTAGCACCGCCTGCAACTGCGGGGTACGCCTTCGTATCATTTGTACTAGACTATCACCCACCGCGGTGGGTGTGAAGTTGCGCGGCTACTTAGCGTCATATCTGATTACTGTTCTACTGGTTGGCAAGAGAATGGTGATACGTGAGATGCGCGAGAGAGTGGTGATACTCGAAGGTACTGGATAGGGGAGGGGCGAGATGAGTATTGCATCACTCGTGGTGGGTATTATCGGCTTGGTCGTCGGTGTCCTCGCTCTCTTTCGGTGGACTTTGGATATCCGAAGGAAGGCTCGCTGGAAGGAGATCGTTACGGGGATCCGCAAGCTTGAGTCCAGGATCCGCAGCCACCACTTCGATGCGGTGATTGGGCTGGCAGACGGCCTGGTCCCGGCTGCGATCATAGCCCTGAACTGGCGGATACCAGAGATATACTTTATTGACGCGCCGGTCTCGAATCGTATGCGCAATCCGCAGTCTTCTCAGATTGAAACAAAGGGTCTACCAAAGCTGGATGGAAAGCGCATTCTTCTGATTGACAATCACATCTATACTGGCACCAACATGCGGGCAGCGGTCGATGCATTGCGGCACCTAGGTGTAACAGACATTGTTACGGCTGCTCTTTTCCGGCATACCGGTGCCACGGCGGTCTTTGCACCCGATTACTATGTCTATCTGGTACATGGCGCGGTACGGAGTATCCCGTGGAGCATCACTGCGGATCACCGTCATGAATACTTGTCCTGACACCGTGCAGCTGGAATCGGCACAGCAAGCTCGGCTATACCTGGGTCTCGACATTGGAGGCACGTGGATAAGGGCAGGCTTGGTCACAGACAGTGGGGTCGTCGTCTGGCAGCAGCAGATGCCCACTAGTCCCGTGCAGAATGAAGCCCATCTGTCGGCGGTTCTCGCGAGACTGGTCAGTGCCGCGACCAGTGCGGACCATTGCGTCATCGCCGGTGCTGGGGTTGCGTGTGCCGGGCCAGTGGACATCCGGCGCGGGACGGTCTCTCCGATCCGCTTGCCAGGATGCCACGCATACCCACTACTTGATGTGGTCCGACGACTAGTACAAGGAGCACGGACCTATCTCATGGTGGACGGCGTTGCTGCGGCCCTCGGTGAGTATTGGGTTGGTCGCGGGGTTGGGAGTGACAGCATGCTTGGACTCTTCCTGGGCACGGGCGTAGGCGGAGGCCTGGTGATAGCTGGCCAACCCATACTAGGGGCCGCCGGTAATGCGGGTCACATTGGACACGTTACTGTCGACAGTTCAGGGCCTATATGCCTCTGCGGCAGGAGAGGCTGTGTTGCGGCGTATGCAAGCAGTACGGCTATGCTTGATTGGGTAAGAGCCAACGGCCAGCCGGAAGCAGCGCCATCCTTTGCAGATCTGGAGCGGTCAGCGCGACAGGATGATCGTGTCACGCGTGAGGCTTTCGATCGTGCAGGATATGCTTTGGGGGCTGGCATTGCCGCGGCTGCCGCGCTCTGCGACTTGGATCTCGTAGTGATTGGTGGCGGTCGTGTGACGGGCTTTGATCTTTTCCTTAAATCCATCAACCTAGTGATGCGGGAACGTTTGGTTGGCGGATCCGCCGAAAAGCTAAACATCCAGCGTGGAATGCTCAATGATGACGCGGGGATCATTGGAGCAGCCCTATATGCGGCAAGACAAATATCGAAGATTAGCGATAAGTCAGTCGGCGTGGCTTCCAAAGATTCTTCCCCCGGTAATATTAGCGGATCTTAGCCATGTCGCCCGACCGTGCTGTCGAAAATCATATCCTAGTTGTCGCAGATAGCGTGCGCTTCGACAGTGCCGTGCGTGCACACATGCCATTTGTCAAATCACTTGGAACTTTCAGGGAAGCATGGGCGCACGGCACTTTCACATGGCCGTCGCACATGGCCATGATGATGGGAATGCTGCCGCACGTATTCGACAACGAGCCTCTATACAATCGCTACCAGCAGCAGCTTTGGCGCCTTGGAAACGACCGCGGCACTGGCGGATTTCCCGATCATCCGTTTCCGCTAGCCGCCCTGGGTTCTGAACTATCGATAGTGAACGGCTTCCGTAAGTTGGGCTGTATTACGATAGGAACAGGGGCAGTGTCCTGGTTTAAGCACCCGATCTGGCCATCATTCTTCGACCATTTCGCATTCCTTTCGCCTGCAGATGCGCAGCTAAACTGGCTGAGTGCGATGCTTGATGGTAACAACAAGCCATTCTTCGTATTTGTCAATTTCGGCGAGACGCATGAACCTTACAGTTACGGGCGCGTCCAACGGGAGATGCCCCAAGGGTATCAGATACATAAGCTTGGATATGGTCCATTGACGCGCGAGACATTCGCTGGCCTGCATCAAGCGCAAGTTGACGCCCTTGAGTTCCTAGATAGTCAGATACATATCCTTTGGGACATGCTTCCCCCAAAGACCGTCATTGTTATTACATCCGATCATGGTGAATGTTTTGGGGAGGATGGCTTCTTCGGGCACGGCTTTTACCATCCTATGGTGATGCGTGTGCCTTTGCTAATTGCCTATAAGTGACGGGACTGGTGTATCACCGGATCTCGCCGCCACCGTTTGCGACAGTTGCCAGTGAAGTCGCCGGTCCGACCGTGGTCAGTAGTCAACAAGCGATAGCGGCGACAAGGAGGGCGCCACGGCAGGAGGCATCGGGCAGGCTACGCTTCATCACTGCGCCACTTGGCATACGTACCACTACGACCGTGGACCCGGCGGCCCGCCGCGGCGGGTAACCTCGACGGGGTTATGGCTGCCGTGACGTTCGTCATCAACGGTACGCTGGCCCCCGCCACCGGCCGCTTCGTCGCGCTGTGCCGCGCCGAGGCGTCCAGGCACGGCTGGCGGCCGGAGTTCGTGGTCACCGACAAGGCCGCCGCCGGCATGATCGCGGCGCGGGACGCGGCGGCGGCCGGCGCGGACCTGGTGGTGGCCGCCGGTGGCGACGGAACGGTCCGCGGCTGCGCCGAAGGCCTGGCCGGCACGGGCGTCCCGCTCGGGATCGTCCCGCTCGGGACCGGCAACCTGCTGGCCAGGACGCTGGGCATCCCGGCTGGCGCGAAGGCCGCGCTCGACGTCGCGCTCGACGCGGGCGCCGCGAGCAGGGACTGCCTGATCGACATGGCGACCGCCGACGGGACGCCGTTCACCGCGATGGCGGGCATGGGCCTGGACGCCGCCGTGGTCGCCGCGACCAGGCTCAAGCACCGCCTCGGCTGGCTCGCCTACGCGATGGCAGGAGCGGCCCGCCTCACGCTCCCGCCGGCCAGGTACAGCATCAGGCTTGACGGCGGCGAGCCGGTCGAGCGCGAAGCCAGGTCCGTGGTCGTCGGCAACTCAGGGCTGCTCCCCGGCGGGTTCAGCCTGCTGCCCGACGCCCGCATCGACGACGGCAGGCTCGACATCGGGATCCTGGCGCCGCACGGAGCGTTCGGCTGGCCCCGGGTGGCCACGCGCGTGCTGACCCACAGCCACCACCAGGACCGGCACCTCGAGCGTTTCCAGGCGCGCACGGTCGAGATCACCGCGCACGCCGCGCTCCCGCGCGAGGTGGACGGCGAGGTCGTCGGGCGCGGCCGGACGCTGACGGTCGCGGTGCGGCCAGGCGCGCTCACCGTCCGGGTTCCCGCGGGCCGGCCGCGGGCGTAACGCCCGGAGCGCGGTCGCTCAGCCGGACGTGCCGGCCGGCGGCGAGCCTGCCAATGGAGCACACCGGCGGGCGTGGCAGGCTTGGGATATGGCAGAGCCCCTCACCCTGATGTCAGTACACGCCCACCCGGACGACGAGGCGTCGGGCGGCGGCATCCTGGCCGCCTACGCCGGCGAAGGCGTCCGGACGATAGTCGTCACCTGCACGAACGGCGAGTTCGGCGATGCCCCCGGCGGCATCAAGCCCGGCCAGGACGGCCACGACGAGGAGAAGGTGGCCAGGCTGCGGCTCGCCGAGCTCAGGGAGTCGGCCCGTATCCTGGGCGTCAGCGACCTGGAGACGCTCGGCTATCACGACTCGGGCATGCCGGACTGGGAGTACAGGAACCGGCCGGACGCCTTCTGCAACGTGCCGCTTGATGAGGTGTCCGACCGGATCGGCGGCCTGATCACCAAGTACCGCCCGCAGGTGCTCGTCACCTACGACGCCGACGGCCCCTACCAGCACCCGGACCACGTGCAGGCCAGCCTGGCCGCGCAGGCCGCGGCGAAGGCCACCGGCGTCCCCGCCAAGGTCTACCTGTCCACGATGCGCGGCAGCTCCTGGCGCAAGATCTGGGATGCGCTGCGCGCCGCCGGCGAGGAGGTGCCGAACTGGGACCACAACGAGGAGCGGGAACGCCGGGCCGCCGCGTCCGAGGAACGCATCACCACGACGATCGACATCCGCCCGGTGATCGCGCGCAAGCGCCAGGCCCTGCTGGCGCACGGCAGCCAGATCGACGACTCCTGGTTCAGCAAGATCCCGGTGGAGGTCACCGAGGCGGCCTTCGGCTACGAGTACTTCATCCGGTCGGTCGACACGACCGGCGCGCCGCTGCCGGAGACCGACCTGTTCGCCGGCTTGCGCGACGGGGCATGACCGACCTGGTGGCCGCGGCCGTCGCGGAGCTGTACGCGGGCGATCCCGGCGAGTTCACCGACCGCAGGAAGGCGCTGGCCGCCGCGGCCCGCGGCGCCGGGGACGCGGCCGCGGCCAGGCAGATCGGCGCGCTGCGCAAGCCCACAAGAGCGGCGTGGGTCCTCAACAGGCTGGCCCGCGCCGACCCGGCCGCGCCGGGCAGGCTGGCCGCCCTGGCGACCGCCCTGCGCGCCGCCGAGCAGGCCGAAGACGGCCCAAGGCTGCGCGCGCTTTCCGCCGCGCGCGGGCCGCTCATCGACGCCCTGACCGGCCAGGCGCTGGCCGCCGCGGGGGTGGCGGACGCGCCCGCCGGCCTGCGCGACGAGGTCGCCGCGACGCTCACCGCGGCGCTGGCCGACCCGGAGGTGGCCGCCGGGTTGGCGGCCGGCACGCTGACCCACGCCGCCCAGTGGGCCGGCTTCGGCGCTGCCCTGCCTTCGCCACCCGCTGACGGCGAGCAGGCCGGCACCGCGCCCCCCGTGCTCTCCGTGCTCTCCGTGCCTGAGGCCGCCGTTTTCGCGCTGCCGGTGCCCGAGCGAGCCAGCAGGCCGCAGCCGCAACCGGGCGGACCGCGGGCAGCGAGCGGGAGCGGCGAAACGAGCCTGCTGGCCGAAGACAGCGCGCCAGAGCACGGAAGGCCGCCCGCCGCGGCGAGGGAAAGGGCGCAGCAGCAGGCGGCGGAGGCGGCGGAGGCGGCCGCACGGCGCCGGAAGATCTTCGAGGATGCCGAACGAGCCGTGGCTTCTGCCGCGGCGGCGGCCGCCGCCGCGGTGGCCGCGGAAGACCGGCTCGAGGAGGAGGTGCGCGACCTCGAGCAGCGTCTCACCCGGGCGCGGGCCGACCTTGCGGACGCCCGGCTTCGTGCCCGCCGCGCCGAAGCGGCCGACCGCAAAGCCCGCCAGGCGCTCGACCGGCTGCCGCGCCCCGGCGACGACGCTCCGCACGGCTGAGGCCGGCGCGCGGTGGGCGGCAACCCTCGTTCCGGCTTGGGGCGCACGGGCCGCGTCGGCGGCGCGTGCGCCCCACCAATCCGGTGAGTCGCTCGATCCTCGATGTGGCCGGCTGCGGACGCGATCCGGCAGCCGTCGCCCTGGACCCGGTTTGGCGGTGGGGCCCACAGCGCTGGCTCTACTGGTGGTGGGGCCCCCTGCACCAATGACGGCGCGAAAGCCCCGCGCCGGATGAGACGCCGGGGAACGCTGGTGCGCCTGATACCCGCGCCGCCGCCGCTCCAGCGGCCGGACTTCGCTGGGCGGGCGAGGGGCTCAGCGGTGGGCCGTGACGACGCCGTTGGACTTGAGGAACGTGGTGTTGCGTTCGTCTAGTGCGGCGTAGGCGGCGTTCTCGTCGGCGGCGTACTCGATTCCGGCCGTCTGCCGGCCGGACGGGTCGGTCTCGGCGCGGTAGGCGACCGTGGCGTTGCCCTCGAGAACCGGGAACCAGTCGCCGCCGCGGACCCGGAGCCACGCCGCGGCCACGCCGCCCGCGTTCCTGACCACGAGGCGCCGCTGCGGGTCGAGGCCGGTCACCCGCGAGTACACGGCGCGGGACGCGACCACGCCTGAGCCGCAGGACGGCGTGAGGCCGGCGCCGCGCTCGAAGGTGCGGACGAAAACCTCTGGAACCAGGGGGGCGGGCGGGGTGAGCGGGAGCAGGAACGAGACGTTGGCGCCGCCAGGGAAGACCTCGGCGGCGCGCTTGCCCGCCTCGATCAGGTCCGGCTCGCGGTATTCGGCGACGACGGCGATCACGTGCGGGTTCGGCACGGTGACCGCGGTGAAGTCCGCGAACGGGGCCGGCGGCGGCGCGGCGAACGCCACCTGCGGGAGCTCGAGCAGCACCTGGCGGACGCCCTCGGGCGTCGACGCCGCGCGGCGGACCGTGTAGGAGCGGCCGCCGCTGGCGACAACCTCGGCTTCGGTGCCGCGCAGGTCGAGGAGCAGCCGGCCGAGGCCGCGCATGCCGTTGCCGCAGAACTCGGCGGACGAGCCGTCCGGGTTGAAGAACCACGCCTGCGTGACCGGGGCGCTGGCGTCGAAGAGGTAGATCCCGTCGCTGCCGCCCGTCCACGCGTCCCCGTCGCAGACCCGGCGGACGAACTCGCGCAGCTCGGCGTCCGACGCCCACGACGACGGCGCCGCGTCGGCGGCGAAGATCTCGTTCAGCGACCCGTGGGTCTTTACCAAGCGCATCGCAAGCGAGTGTAGCCGGGAGTGGAACCACGGGACCGTTCGGGATAAGCGGGCGCGGGAACCCCTCACATGCCGAAAGCGGGGTACGTCGAGAAGCGGGCGCCTGCCGCGAAGTTGCGGACGGCCACCCTGGCGCGGTCGATCATGTTCGCCGGCAGGTCCGACAGCGGGAACCAGCCGAGATCGCTGTAGCTTTTCGTCGCTGCCCCGGTGTCGCCCTGCCAGCCGCCTGCGGTGAGGAAGAACGCCATCCGGCCGGCCCCCGACACGTCGTGCATGACGTGCGCGAGCGACACCCGGGCCGGGTCGAGCGCGATCCCGACCTGGGCCGCCGCCACGCGGACCGCCGCCTCCACAAGCGTCTCGCGCTCGGCCAGGCGGCCGGACGGCGGCTCGTAGGCGCCGTCCCCGTACCCGGTATTCGCGCGTCTTCCCAGCAGCACGTCGCCGTCCCGCAGCAGCAGCAGGTGGACGTCGACGATCAGCTGGAAGTGCCGGCCGTGCCTGGCCGCGTCTGCGGCCGCCGGCTGCGTGAGGGCTTTGGCCATGGCTGGATGTCCTGCTCGGTTCGCCATCAAGATTCCCCGGGATCCGGACTGCGGATTGCGCCGTCCTGGGACAGGTAACGTACTCCTGGCACCCTGTGGATCGCCATGTGCACAAGCAGTGCACAAGCCCGCATTGGCTGTGGATGTCCGCCCTGTCGGCAGGCCGTCCGCTGTGGACTTCTCGGCCCTTCAGCCCGGACGGCCTTGGGCTGCGGGCTGTGGAGGTCCTGGCGCGGCTGTGGACGACGGCGGCGGAAAGAATCTTGCCGGATCCTTCAGCCGCGGTCGTCGCCGCGGCCGCGGATCACCCGCACTTCCTCGTATATCCGGAAGATGACGGCGAAGAACTCAAGGACGACCCGATAGGCGCCGAGCGTCAGCAGCACGAAGATCGGGTCGATGACGACAAGCGTCAGGATCCCGCCCGCCATGCCACCGTAGTGGAAGCCGATGCGCAGGAAGATCAGCGCCCAGAGCACCGTCCAGATCGTGACGAGGACGTAGAGCACCTTGATGATCTTCGGCGTGACGAAGGAGGTGAAGCTGAAGTCGAAGAGCGAGCCGAAGAACCCCTTCTGGCCGCTCGCCCTCGCCGTCGCGGCAGCCCCCGGCCTGCCCGCGGCCGCCTGCCATTGCGGGGCCGCCTGGCCTTGTGAACCCGGGTAGCCCTGGTCGTGGTACGCCTGGTTCTCGTACGCCTGGTCCTGGTACGCCTGGTCCTGGTCGTAGGCCTGGTCGTAGGCCTGGTCCTGGGCGGCGTAGGACGGGCCCGGATAGCCTGGCGCGGGCTGTGCGTAGGACTGGCCGCCGGGGGGCGGGTACCCGTACGTGTCCTGCTTGTCGGCAGACGGCGCGGGGAACGCCTGCCAGGGAGGGTCTTGCGGCTGACCGGCCAACGTCTGCTCCGTGGGGGTTGAGCTAGCGGGGACAAGGATAATCGGCGGGCATCGGTCTCGCTCCGCTATCCTGCCACACTCTGCGACGGGCGTGCCCGTCCGCGATGAGTCTCCGGGGCGCGGGCAGTCACTATCGTGTAGACCTGACTCAGGGGATGGTGACGGATATGACGCAGGTGCGGGTGCTCGCCGGGACGCGCAAGGGAGCGTTCGTGCTGACCTCGGACGGCAGACGCGACAAGTGGTCGGTGAGCGGGCCGCACTTCGGGGGGTGGGAGGTTTACCACGTGAAGGGCTCCCCCGCCGACCCGAACCGGCTGTACGCGTCGCAGAACACGGGATGGTTCGGCCAGCTGATCCAGCGCTCCGACGACGGCGGCGCCAGCTGGCAGCCGGTCGGCAACGACTTCTGCTACGCCGGCGACCCGGGCACGCACCTGTGGTACGACGGCACGCGGCGGCCGTGGGAGTTCAAGCGGATCTGGCACCTGGAACCGTCGCCGGCCGATCCGGATACCGTCTACGCCGGGGCGGAGGACGCGGCGCTGTTCAAGTCCGTGGACGGCGGCGTGACCTGGACCGAGATGAGCGGGCTGCGGCTGCAGTCGTCGGCGCCCGGGTGGCAGCCGGGGGCGGGCGGGCTCTGCCTGCATACGATCATCCTGCAGGGCACGCGGATGTTCACCGCGATCTCCGCGGCCGGCGCGTTCCGGTCTGACGATTCCGGTGAGACGTGGCGGCCGGCCAACCGGGGGCTGCACTCCGAGGGCATTCCCGACTCCGATGCCGAGGTGGGGCACTGCGTGCACCATGTCGAGGCGCACCCGTCGCGGCCGGACACGCTGTTCATGCAAAAGCACTGGGACGTGATGCGCTCCGACGACGGCGGGCTGTCGTGGACCGAGATCAGCGGGAACCTGCCGACGGATTTCGGCTTCCCGATCGGGGTGCACGCGCACGAGCCGGAGACCGTGTACGTGGTGCCGATCACCAGCGACAGCCTGCACTACCCGCCGGACGGGTCGCTGCGGGTGTGGCGGAGCCGCTGCGGCGGCGGTGACTGGGAGCCGCTGACGCGCGGGCTGCCGCAGCAGGACTGCTACGTGAACGTGTACCGCGACGCGATGGCGGTGGACACGCTGGACTCCTGCGGGGTGTACTTCGGCACCACAGGCGGGCAGGTGTACGTGTCCGCCGACGCCGGCGATTCGTGGTCCCCGATCGTGCGGGACCTGCCCGCGGTGCTGTCGGTCGAGGTCCAGGTCGTGCCGTGACCGCGGTCCGTGTGGTGCTGCCCGCGCACCTGCGGACCCTCGCGGGGGTGCGCGGCGAGGTTCGCGTTCCCGTTCCTGCTTCCGTTTCCTGGTCCGGTTCGGGTTCCGGTTCCGCGCCGCTCACCCAGCGGGTGATCCTGGACGGCCTGGAGGCTTGCTTCCCCGTGCTGTGCGGCACGATCAGGGACCGGCGCACCGGCCAGCGGCGGGCGTTCATCCGGTTCTACGCCTGCGAGCAGGACCTGTCCAACGAGCCGCCGGACGCGCCGCTGCCGGACAGCGTGGCGGCCGCGGTCCGCGCCGGCCGCGAACCGTTTCTCGTCGTAGGCGCGATGGCGGGCGGATAATGACGGCGTGACAGCTGCCCGCACCTTCCTCGTTACCGGCGCCAACACAGGGATCGGGCTGGCCACCGCGATCGCGCTGGCGCGCGACGGGGGCCAGGTGTTCATCGCGTGCCGGTCGCCCGAGCTTGGCGCGGCGGCGGTGGCGCGGGTCAAGGCGGCGGGCGCTTCGGGCGTCGCGGGCGCGGCGGGCGCGCTGGGCGCTTCGGGCGCTTCGGGCGACGATCAGGTGCGGCTGCTGCCGCTCGACCTGGCCTCGCTGGCGTCCGTCCACGCCTGCGCGGCCTCGTTCCTCGCGCTCGACCAGCCGTTGCACGTGCTGGTCAACAACGCCGGCGTGGGCGGGCAGCGGGGGCTGACCGCGGACGGCTTCGAGCTGCACTTCGGCGTGAATCACCTGGGCCACTTCGCGCTGACCATGCTGCTGCTCGAACGGCTGAAGGCGAGCGGGCCAGGCGCCAGGATCGTCAACGTGTCAAGCGACGCGCACTACGGCGCGCCTGGCATCGACTTCGACGCGCTGCGGCGGCGCACTCGGTCGTTCACCGGCCAGCGTGAGTACGCGGTCTCCAAGCTGTGCAACGTGCTGTTCACCCAGGAGCTGGCCCGGCGGCTTGACGGGGTGGGCGTGAACTCGTACGCGCTGCACCCGGGGGTGGTCGCCTCCGACATCTGGCGGCGGGTGCCGTGGCCCGCGCGCTCGCTGGTCACCAGGCGCATGCTCACCACCGGGCAGGGCGCCGTCACTTCGGTGTACTGCGCCACGTCCGACGCCGTGGCGGCGGACAGCGGCCTGTTCTACGACAAGTGCGCGGTCCGCGCGCCGAGCCGGGTCGCCACCCCGGAACTGGCCGAGCTGCTGTGGAAGTACAGCGCCGAGTGGACCGGGCTGGGCTGAGCATGTCGCCGACCGGGCGCGTCGCCCGTGCGGGCGCGTCGCCGGCCGGCCCGGAGCGACGACTGTGACGCGGGGGGTGACAAGCTGAGCAGATGGATCTTCCGGTGATGCCGCCGGTGGCGCCGATGCTGGCCAAGGCGGTCGACGCTATTCCCGACGGCGACTACGTCTTCGAGCCGAAGTGGGACGGGTTCCGCTCGATCGTGTTCCGCGACGGCGGCGAGGTGGAGATCGGCAGCAGGAACGAGAAGCCGATGACGCGCTACTTCCCCGAACTGGTGGCCGCGGTGCTTGAGAACCTGCCGCAACGGTGCGTGATCGACGGGGAGATCGTGCTGCCTGACTACGCCACCGGGCGGCTGGACTTCGAGGCCCTGCAGCTGCGCATTCACCCGGCGGCCAGCCGGGTCCGGCTGCTCGCCGCGCAGACGCCGGCGCACTTCGTCGCGTTCGACCTGCTCGCGCTGGGCGCTGCCGACTACACGGACCGGCCGTTTGCGCAGCGGCGTGCTGCTCTGCAGGCGGCGCTCGCCGGCGCCGAGTCGCCGGTGCACCTGACGCCCGCGACCACCGACAGGGCGCTCGCCGCCCGGTGGTTCAGCCAGTTCGAGGGGGCGGGCCTTGACGGGCTGATCGCCAAGTCCCCCGAGCTGACGTACCAGCCGGACAAGCGGGTCATGGTCAAGATCAAGCACGAGCGCACCGCGGACTGCGTGGTGGCCGGCTACCGCCCGCACAAGACGGGGTCCGATGCCGTGGGGTCGCTGCTGCTCGGGCTGTACCGGGCCGACGGGGGGCTCGCCAGCGTCGGCGTCGTCGGCGCGTTCCCGATGGCCGTGCGCCGGTCGCTGCGCGCCGAGCTCGACCCGCTGGTGACGACGTTCGACGGGCACCCGTGGAACTGGGCGCGGCCCGCCGAGGGCGCCCGCACGCCGCGCAGCGCCGAGTTCAGCCGGTGGAACGCGGGCAAGGACCTGTCGTTCATCCCGCTGCGCCCGGAGCGGGTCGTGGAGGTCCGCTACGACCACATGGAGGGGCCGCGCTTCCGGCACACGACGCAGTTCGTCCGGTGGCGCCCGGACCGGGACCCCCGCTCGTGCACGTACGCGCAGCTTGAGGAGCCGGTCAGCTACAGCCTCGCGGAAATCTTGCCCGAGAAACCCGCTATCCCGAACGAACAGGGCTGACTGTCGTGCCAGATCCCAGGACCGTCGTGGAGGTGGCCGGCCGCCAGGTGCCTGTGTCGAATCCGGGGAAGGTCTTCTTCCCGCGCACAGGGCACACCAAGCTGGACCTGATCCGGTACTACCTGGCGGTCGCCGACGGGGCGCTGCGCGGCGTGGCCGGGCGGCCGATGGCGCTCAAGCGGTTCGTCAACGGCGCCGAGGCCGAGCCGTTCTTCCAGAAGCGCGCGCCGGAAAAGCGCCCGGACTGGATCGAGACCGTCGAGCTGCGGTTCCCGTCCGGGCGGACCGCGGACGAGGTCGTGCTGCACGACCCCGCGGGGCTGGTGTGGGTGGCCAACCTCGGCTGCATCGACCTGAACCCGCACCCGGTGCTCGCCGCCGACCTCGATCACCCGGACGAGCTGCGCGTCGACCTCGACCCCGTGCCCGGCGTGGAGTGGGCGCAGATCCGTGACGTGGCACTGGTCGCCAGGTCCGTGCTGTCAGATTTCGGGCTAACCGGCTGGCCGAAGACCTCGGGATCGCGGGGCATGCACATCTACGCCAGGATCGAGCGGCGCTGGCCGTTCGCCGACGTGCGCCGGGCCGCGGTCGCGGTGGCCCGTGAGATCGAGCGGCGGGCGCCTGACCTGGCGACGTCGAGGTGGTGGAAGGAAGAGCGGCACGGGGTGTTCGTCGACTACAACCAGAACGCCAAGGATCGGACGGTCGCCTCCGCCTACTCCGTCAGGCCGCTGCCTGACGCGCGGGTTTCCACCCCGCTGACCTGGGACGAGGTGCCTTCGTGCGACCCGGCTTCGTTCACGATCGACACGGTCCCCGCGCGGTACGCAGCGGTTGGCGACCCCTGGGCGGGAATGGACGGCGCCGTCGGGTCACTGGACGGGCTGCTCGCGCTTGCGGCCCGCGACGAGGCGGCCGGCCTGCCTGACGCGCCCTGGCCGCCGCACTATGAGAAGCAGGCCGGCGAGGCGCCCCGCGTGCAGCCGTCCAAGCGGCGCGGCTCGCCGGACGGCGCCGACCGCGGCGCCGCGGGCGCGGACGCCGCTGGCGTCGCGCCCGGTCCCACCGGGCGGCGCCAGTCCACCAAGCCGCTTATCGAGATCGCGCGCGCGGCCACCAAGGCCGAGGCGATGGAGGGCCTGAGGCGGTGGCGGGCGCGGCACGCCGGCGTGTGGTCGTACCTGGAGCCCGCCGACGTGCTTGTCGACTCGATGCGCGGCCGCAGTTCGACATGGACGCGGATCCGGCTCAACCTGCAGCACGTGCCCGCGGCCGAGCGCCCGCCCCAGGAGCCCCTCGAGGTGGACTACGACCCCTGGCAGCGGCAGGGGCCGTAACCGGGGACCGGTCAGTCGGCGCCGACCTCCGCGACCGGCTGGCTGACCGCCGCCGCGGTCCCCCGCGGCGTGACGAGGTATGCCCCAGCGCAGACCGAAACGATCGCCGGATCCGCCGGTATCCGTGCCCTGGGTGGTGCGACGTCAGCGCGCGCGTTCGGCTGGCACGCTACTCCGAGTCATAGCGGAAGCCGCCGAGAAAGCGCCGGAAAAGCCCGCCCTCGCGCTGCAGCGGAGCGGCAGGCGGCGGAGCCTGCGGCAGTTCCTGGCCGACGGGCTCCCGGTAGTCGGCCCGCGCGATGGCATCCGCGACCTGCGCTTCGTCGAATGCCTCAGAGCCCGGGATCTCCGGGATGAAACCGATCAGATCGCCGTCGAGCAGCACCTCGGCCGCCAGGGACGTGGTGCCCTCGTTACCCCAGATCGCCTCGCGCCCGCCGCCGAGCACGACACGGACTCCGTAGACATCAATTCCCGCGTTTTCCAGATGCGCGTCAATGCCGCGGTCCCTGAGAGCGTCGGCGACCCGCCGGGCACGGTTCTCGTCCATGCACTTAACCTACCGCTCTCGCCCCCGTGACCGGCCTCCCACCGCAATCCCGGCGCGCCGGGTAGCCCGCGAGCCCGGTGCGGCCTCTGCGGCTGGCGGCGAAGGCGGCGCCGCCGGGTGAGCCCGGGTCTGGCCTGGCACGCGCCGGGCCGGGATAACGGGAAGGGAAAGGCCGCCCCCGACCGGCCCTTTCTTTCCCAATAATCTGCCTGTCCGGAATGTCCGGTTCCGGATTTCGGGCATGGACCGTGGTAGAGAGCCTGACGCCGGGAGTCCGCGGTCAGAACTGGGCCTTGAGGTCCTCGATCTCCCGGGTGCGGGCGAGGAGCTGGGCGTAGGCGGGCCGCTCGCGGATGCGCGCCAGCGCCCAGCGCACGGCTTCGGCCCGGCTGCTCGCGATGCCCGCCGAGATCAGCGTGTCCAGCGTCTCCAGGTCATCTGGCGCAAGCCGCGCCATCACCGGGGTAAACCCGGGGGCGTCGCCGAATCCCACGCGGCCGCGGAGCTGGATCACCGGCGTGGGCCCCCTGGTCTCGCCCTCGGACTCCCCGCGGTCCCCCGTGAACTGAAGCGTGATGCCGACCGGCAGCTTGTCCAGTTCGCGCCGCAGTTCGTGGAGCGTCTGGCGGTGCGCGTCGTGGAACGCATGGAACGCCTGCCTGCTCTCCTCCTCGCCCTCCGGCAGGTCGAGGACGACGCGGGCCAGCAGCTCGCCTGGCTCCACCCCGGGATCGTCGCCGTGCTGCAGCACCTCGACCCGGGCGATCGCGGCGCCCTGGAAGCGCTCGCGCACCTCCTGGTCGAACCGCTGCCTGATGTGGTCAAGCTCCGCCTGGTCCATGATCCGCCTCCATGAGTTTCGCCTGTAATCAGCGTAACTCACGTTACGCGCGTAATCCAGGGCCGCGGTCAGCCGATGTCGCCGCCGGCGCTGATCGTGAACACCGCCGTCCCGTCCTGGTGCGGGTCCACGGTCGCCGCCGGCCACGGCGCGAAGGTCACCCGTCCGGCCATGATCTCGTCCGCGGTCGCCTTGTCGAACCTCGGCAGCGAACCGCAGGCCCGCGCGGCGGGGGTCTGCGGCGCCGCCTCCCGGCCCGGGGTCCGTGCGATGGCTAGGAGGGGATGGCCGCCCACGAGGAGGCCGACGGGAGGCCGACCGGGCCCGGCTCGACGCGCAGCAGGCGGCCGGCCAGCGGCTCGGCGGCACGCCCGGCGTCGGTTCCGTCGACGCTGGCCGTGGTCACGAACAGCTCGGCCAGCCCCGCCCCGCCGAACGCG
>JASHPP010000634.1 GCA_030038035.1 Trebonia sp. | reverse complement strand
GGGACGTACCTGCTGACCGACTTCCTGGTGCGCGGCTTCCGCCGGACGGTGCTGGCCGAACTCGGCCTGGACCGGTATCCGCAGCTGTGGCCGGACTACTTCGGCCACTACCGCCGGCTGGTATGGCTGGCCCAGTCCCGCGACCCGGCGCTTGAGGCCGAGGCCCGGGAGGTCGCGGCGCTGTTCGGCCTGCCGCTCACCGTGGTCGAGACGGGCATCGCCCGGCTCGAGCGAGAGCTGGAAGCCCTGCTCAGCGGCACTGTCATCGGCTTACCTGCCGTCTGTCAGCAGGCTCTGGGGTCCGGTCGAGGGCCGCTGGGTGGATCGCGGCTTGGTCGTCGCGGCGAGGTCGCCCGGCGGGCGTCATGGCAGCAGCAGGCAGCTGTCGCCGAATTCGTGCCAGCGGTATTCCAGGTGTACCGCCTCCGCGTAAGCCCGCTCGACCAGCGCGGCGCCGGCCACGGCCGCCAGCAGCGCGAGGTGTGAGGTGCCGGGCGCGTGCCAGCCGGTCACGAGGCCGGTCACCACTCGCGCCGGCCGAGACGGGCCGAGGACGAGATCGGTCCAGCCGTTTCGTGCGCGCGCCGACCCGTCCGGGTCGGCGGCTGACTCAAGCGCGCGCGTCACGGTGGTGCCGACAGCGATCACGCGTCCGCCCGCCTGGCGGGCGGAATTGACTAGCCGGGCGGTCGCCTGCGGCACGCGGAACCGTTCTGGCTGCGGCGGCTCGCCCGGTTCCTGCGAAGACACGCCGGCGTGCAGTACGACTGGGGCGAGGGCCACGCCGCGGGTAATCAGCTCGGTGACGACCTGCGCCGTGAACGGCCGCCCGGCGCTTGGCATTTCCGCGCTGCCCGGCTCGCGGGCGAAGACGGTCTGGTAGTCAGGGAGGGCCCACTGGCGCGGCACGTACGCGTAGCGGATCGGCCGGCCGTGACGCGCGAGGAACCCGCGGACTCCGCCGTCGACCCGCGGCCGCGCCCGCCACAGCCGGGCCTGCCCGGCGGGGTGCGGCCGGTCCACGATCAGCGCGGCACCGGCGCCCAGGCTGACCACCTCGCCGGGGCGCAGGCCGGCCACTGGGCCGGCGGACGGCCCGGCGGGCCGCACCTCGACCACCCAGGCGCCGTCGTCGAGTTCCGCGGAGAAGTGCACCTCCACCGGCGCGCCCGCCCAATTGCCGTCCACCGCGGCCGGGAGCGTGGCGGAGATGTTGACCACCACGAGGTCGCCGGGTGCGAGAAAGTCGCCGAGCTGGCCGAACCTCGCGTGCTTGATGCCCGCGGGAGTCGCCACGAGCAGCCGGACTCCGTCCCGGACCGGGGGAGGCTCGGTGGCCTCCAGGCCCTGCGGCAGATCGAAGTCCAGTGCCATCACGCCGGGCTCCGGAACAGGTCTGCGGCGCGGACCCGGCCACTGGGCGGACGCGTCGTGATCAGCAGGAGCAGCGCCGGCACGACGGCTTCCGGCTCGGGCCGGTCGGAGATGTCCTGGCCGGGGAAAGCGGCCTGGTGCAGCTGGGTGCGCATGTCACCCGGGTCGACCGAGTAGCTGGCCAGGCCCGGCTCCTCGATGGCCAGTACCGCGGTTAGCTGGTCAAGCGCCGCCTTGGAGGAGCCGTACGCTCCCCAGCCCCGGTACGCCTCGACAGCCGCGTCGGAGCTGATGTTCACGATCGTGCCGTGGGATGCGCGCAGCAGCGGCAGGAACATCTGGATGAGCGCGAGCGGCGCGAGGACGTTGGTCTCATGCACTCGCCGGACCGCCGCGAGCGGCACGTCGGCCAGCCGCGGCAAGGGAGAGGGGCCCAGGTCGCTGGCGTTGTTGACGAGCAGGTCCAGGCGGCCCAGCTCGCTGACGGCCGTGGCCAGCGCGTCCCGGTGGACGGGGTCGGTGACGTCGCCGGGCACGATGACGGCCCCGGGAAGGGCCGCGGCAAGGTGGCTGGTGCGGCGCGCGTCGGCGACGACCCGCCAGCCGGCAGACAGCAGGGCGCCCGCCAGCGCCAGGCCTAGCCCGCGCCCGGCACCTGTGACGAGGACAGTCGGTTGCGATGTGCTTGTCATGCCGCCTATTGTTCTAGTTGAAGTCAACTTTAAGTCAAGGAACATGGGGATGGCGCAGAGCACCGACCAGCTCAGCGTGAGCGACGTCGCCGCCCGCAGTGGCTTCGCCCCTTCCGCGCTGCGCTTTTACGAGCGCGAGGGACTCATCCAGGCGACACGGACGACGGGAAACCAGCGCCGCTACGAACGCAGCGTGCTGCGGCGCCTGGCGTTCATCCGCGCGGCCCGCAACGTCGGCCTGTCCCTCGATGAGGTCGCCGCCGCGCTGGCCACGCTGCCCGACTCCCGCACTCCGACCAGGGCTGACTGGACCCGGCTGTCCCGCGCCTGGCGCGCCCGGCTGGACGGGCAGATCGCCGCACTGGAAAAACTGCGCGACGGCCTGGATTCCTGCATCGGCTGCGGCTGCCTGTCCCTCAAGCGATGCGCGATATCCAACCCCGGCGACGCCGCCCGCGCCGACGGGCCGGGCGCCCGGTACCTGCCTGCCCCCTTGCGGTAAGCCCCGGTGCGGCTGGTACTGGGGCCGCGGGCGCGGCCGCGCCGCCGGTCAGAGCATGAACAGGCACCCGTCCCAGCAGGCCTCGGCGCGGGGGCGGCCCCTGCCTCCCACTGGCTAGGTCAACGATCGTGCAGCGATCACGCCCGGCCGATCAATGACCGCGCCGCCGCGGGGCCGACTACGAGATCGTGCAGGTCGCCGCCCACCTCGAGCCGACCCGACTGTTCGATCCCGCCGGCCTTCACCGGCTCGAAGCCGGCGGTCCGGATCAATCGCTCGACTTCCCCGCCTGCGCGGTCGTCGTCGGTCGCGTAGAAGAGGACCGCCGGCTCCGGTGACCGGTTGCTAGCGGACTTGAACAGGTCGGCCGACAGGGTTCCAAACGCCATGGCCAAGCGCGCCCCCGCAGGCAACCACCCGGCTACGACCAGCCCTGCGGATTGCCCTTCCGGCAGCAGCCGTGTGACGTGACCTTGTGCGTCGCTGCTGACCGGGTTGCTCGGAACGACCACGAGCTCGCCGGTTAGCGAGTCGGCGATCTCGTCAATGACGCCCTTCAGCACCGTGAACCGCAGCGCGAGCACGACGGCGTCGGCCCCCCGCAACGCGTCGCGGTTGCCGGCGGCGACGACCGCAGCGCGACCGATCTGTGCAGCCAGCGTTCGTGCCGACTGATTGTCGGCGCTCGAGATCCGCAGGGCCTCGCCGCCCGAGGCGAGCTGGCGGGCAATGACCGATCCGATCCCTCCAGTGCCGATGATCGCCGTGGTCATGTCTCAGAATCCGGGGCCACCGTCGATGTGCCGGATGTCGCCGGTGATCTCGGCACTCACTCAGAGTCCCCGGCGGGCGTACTCGCCGGCCAGTGAGCGGGCGACCAGTCCCCCTCCGGGTCGGTGGTTTGCCCTACCTCGATCAGATGACCGTCGGGATCGCGGATGTAGCAACGGATCTCGTACTGGTGCTGTTTCGGGGGCGTCAGGAATTGAGCACCCCGGGCGCTCCATTCGGCGTACACGGCGTGGATGTCCGCGACCCGGATATTGAGGAAGCTGCTCACCCGGTCGGGGTCGGGTGGCGTCTCCAGGGTGACCGCCGGCTTGTCATCGGTGGGGCCTCCGCCGACATTGATGATGATCCAGCTGTTGGCCAGCGCGACATAGGTCAGCCCGCCGGGACCGGAGAAGGCCACCCTGCCGCCGAGTACCTCGGTGTAGAAGCGCCGGGAGCGCTCGACATCGTCCGAGACGATGAAGTGGGCCAGCACAATTCCCTCTGGGGGCGGTGGGAGCTCGGCCATCTGGCACCTCCACTGGTTGGGTCTCACGCCCGCTTACGACGGGGCCTGCGACCGATGTTACTCTTCGTATTCACATAGCCACTCGAAGCCATGCCCTGCTCGTGCTTAGCCGCGCTCCTTCAGGGCGGCGACCAGGGCCGGGATGATCTCGGCGAGGTCGCCGATGACCGCGTAGTCGGCACGGGACATGATCGGGGCGGCCGGGTCGGTGTTGACCGCCACGATGTGCTTGGCGCTGGCACAGCCCGCCATGTGCTGGATGGCGCCGCTGATCCCGCAGGCGACGTAAAGCTCCGGAGTGATCTTGGTGCCGGTCTGGCCGACCTGCTGGGTGTGCGGGCGCCAGCCCTGGCTGGTGACCACGCGGGACACGCCGACGACCCCGCCGAGCAGGCCGGCCAGCTCTTCAAGCGGAGCGAACCCGTCCGGGCCGCCGACCCCGCGGCCGCCGCCGACCACCACCCGTGCGGTGGCCAGCGACACGCCGCCGCCCTGGTCGGCGGTCTCGGTGGCGCGGACCACCAGGTCGGCCTCGGTCAGCCCGGGCCTGAGCAGGTGAACCGGGGGCTCGGCCGCGGGCGGGAGTGCTGCGGCCGGCTCGCCCACGTCCGCGTCCGTGGCCACGGTCAGCAGCGCGGGCGACACCTCCAGGATCGCGTCCTCGAGCAGCAGCCCGGCCCAGCGCTGCCGGACCAGCTGGTACGTCCCGTCTCCGGTCGGCTGCGCGGACAGGCAGTTCGCGGCCACCGGCTTGCCGGTGATCGCGCCGAGCCAGGCCATGACCTCGCTGCCCCGGTCGGTGGCCGCGGCGACGACGGCGGCCGCGCCGGTCCGGTCCGCCAATTCCGCGAGCGCTGTGGCCCAGGCTCGCGGCGCGTACCCGTCCAGGTAGTCCGGTGGCACGGCGTGCACGTCGGTGACCCCGGCGCCGCCCAGCGTGGCAACCGGCACCTGGTCCACCGCGCCGAAGACGACCGCGGTTAGCTGCCCGGTTCCGTGGGCGGCGAGGCCGCGGGCCAGGGCAAGCGCCCGCTGCGAGGCGCCGGCCACCCCCGCCGCGTCCGGCTCGACCAGGCAGAGCACGGTCATCGCAGCACCCCCAGCTCCTCGAGCAGCCGGACCAGATCCGGCACCGCGTCTGGGCCGGAGCCGAGCACCGTGGCCTGCTGGCGCCGCTCGGCCGGGACCCGCAGCCCGGTCTTGCGCAGCCCGTCGGCGGACCACTGCGGCTGGTGCTGCTCAAGAGCCGCCCGCTTGGCCCGCAGCCGCCCCGGCAGTGACGGGTAGCGCGGCAGGTTGATGCCCTCCTTGACCGTGACCACGGCGGGCAGGCCGAACTCGAACGTCTCCCCCATGCCCCGGTACTCCCGGCGGGCGCGGACCGTGGCGCCGTCGATCTCCAGGTGCTTGATGCCGGTCGCGCACGGCCAGCCGAGCGACTGCGCGACCCGCACGCCCACCTGGTAGCCGCCGGTGTCGGCCGCCTCGTTGCCGAACAGCAGCAGGTCGTAGCCGGATCCCTCACCCGCCTTCCCGCGCACCACGTCGGTGATGGCCGCGGCGGTCGCGATCGGCCCCCACTCCCGGCCGTCGGTCTCCAGCAAGATGCCGTGACCGGCGCCGATGGCGAGCGCCTCGCGCAACTGCTCGGCGGCGGCGGGCGGGCCGAGCGTCAGCACGGTCGCGGTCCCGCCGAGCCGCTGGGTGAGCCGCACCGCTTCCTCCACCGCGCACTCCTCATGCGGGCTGATCGCGAACCCCGACATCCGGGTCTCCACGTCCTGCCCGTCCGGCGTGATCACGATCCGGCCGCCCACCTGCGGCACCCGCTTCACGCAGACCAGGATCTCCATTCGGTCAGCCCCGGATCCTGGCGTTCTCCGGGTCGAACAGCGGCGTGGCGCCGGCCACCGCGACCGTAACCGGGTACTGCTCGCCGAAGCACTCGACGCCCAGCCGGGTGCCTGCCCGGGCGTGGTCAGGCGGCAGATAGGCCATCAGCAGGTGGCGGCCCACCGACGGGCCGGACCCGGCGCTCGTCACGTACGAGGGCCGGCCCTTGGCGTCGGTGATCCGCTCGCCGTCCGGGGTCACGATGGGCTCCCCGCCCAGCATGTAGCGCGGCTCGCCGCTGGCGCTCGCGTGGTTGTCCACGGTGAGGGTGCACAGCACGGCGGCGGGCGGCGCCGCGCGCTGCGCGAGGTAGGCCTGCTTGCCGATGAAGTCCTGCGGCTTCACCCGGGGCCGCGTCATCCCCGCCTCCACCAGGGTGTATTCCGCGGTGAGCTCGTTGCCGAAGGCCCGGTATCCCTTCTCAAGCCGCCCGGTGGTGCCGTACACGCCGATGCCGACGGGTACCAGCCCGTGCGGGACGCCCGCCGCCCACAGCGCGTCCCACAGCCGTCCGCCCTGCTCCATCGGCACGTACAGCTCCCAGCCGAGCTCGCCCACGTAGGAGATGCGCGAGGCCAGCACGGTCAGGCCGGCTATCTCGATCTCCCGGCAGCTGCCGAACGGGAACCCCTGGCCGGTCACGTTATCCGCGGTAACCGACGCCAGGATCTGCCTGGCCCGCGGCCCCCACAGCCCCAAGGTGGCCAGTGCCGAGGTCAGATCGGCCAGCGCCGCGCGGCCGTCGGCTGGCAGGTGCTCGGCGAACCAGGCCAGGTCCGCCATCCCGGTGGCGCCGCCGGTCACCGCACGGAACCGCTGCGCTCCAAGCCGCATCACCGTCAGGTCGGCCTTGAAGCCGCCCTGGCTGTCCAGCAGCGAGGTGTAGACGACCCGGCCTGGCGGCACGTCGAGCTGCGCGACCGTGAGCGACTGCACCAGGTCGAGCGCCGCCGGGCCGGTCACATCGATGATGGCGAAGGCGGACAGGTCCACAAGCCCGCAGGCCTCCCGCATGGCCAGGTGCTCGGCGTTGATCACCGGCGACCACCACCGGGCGTCCCACTCGTTGTCCCGCGGCATGAGGCGCCCGGCGTACCGCTCGAGCAGCGGCTCGTTCGCGGCGTACCAGTGCGGGCGCTCCCAGCCGGCCGTCTCGTGGAACACCGCGCCGAGCTCGCGCTCTCGCTCGTATGCCGGGCTGACCCGGACCGGCCGGCCGGACTGCCACTGCTCGGCCGGGTGCACGATGCCGTACATCTTGTTGAAGCCCTCGCGGGCCCGCGCCTCGACGTGGGCGACCGTCCGCTGGCAGGGGTAGAACCGGGCGATGTTCGCCTCGTCGACGTCCACGGCGGGGACCCGGCCGCTCATCCACTCGGCCACGGCCCGGCCCACGCCCGGGCCTTCCTTGACCCAGCTCGCCGCGGCGGCCCACAGCCCGTCCACCTCGGGCGCCGGGCCGAGCAGCGGATGGCCGTCCGGGGTCATCGAGATCAGGCCGTTGATGGCGTACCGGACGCCGGCGCTCTCGTCGCCGAGCAGCCCCGGCATGAGCTCGAGCGCCTGCGCCAGCTGCGGGTCGAAGTCGTCCGCGGTGAACGGCAGCTCGGTGGGCGACAGGGCCGATTCCCCGATGGACGGGATGTCGTCGGGGCTGACGATGATCGGGCGGTGCGCATACGAGCCGACCTCCATGTCGCCGCCGTGCTGCCGCTCGTACATGTTCGTGTCCACGTCCCGCACGATCGGGTAGCTGATCTCCCCCGGCGTGCCGGCGAACAGCGCGATCGGCCCGACGCTGATCATCTGGTGCACGATCGGGGTGAGCGGGAACCGGGCGCCGGCCAGCCGTGCGATCCGCGGGCTCCACACCCCGCAGCAGACCACCACGGTGTCCGTCTCGATCTCCCCGGCGCTGGTGCGCACCGCCGTGATCCGGGGACGCCCGGCCTGCCCGGTCGCGGCGGTGTCGATGGCAACCACCTCGGCCCCGGCCAGCACGGTCAGCGCGCCGGCCAGCTCGGCCTCCTCACGCATCAGCGTGCCCGCCCGGAGGGAGTCGACCACGCCGACCGTGGGGTAGTGCGCGCCGCCGAGGATCACCGACTCGTCCAGGTAGGGCACCAGCTTGGCCACCTCAGCGGGCGAGATCACCTGCGCCGGGATGCCCCAGGCCTTGGCCTGCGAGCAGCGCCGCCGCAGCTCGGCCATCCGCGCCTGGGCGCGCGCCACCTCGATGCCGCCGCTTCGGGTGAACACCCCGAGCGCCTGGTACTGCTCGGTGCTGTCGCGGGTCAGCTCCATCATCATCTTCGAGTACTCGATCGGGAAGATGAAGTTCGACGCGTGCCCGGTGGAACCGCCAGGGTTCGGCATCGGCCCCTTGTCCACGAGGACGAGGTCCCGCCAGCCCAGCCGGGCCAGGTGACAGGCGACGCTGTTGCCGACTATTCCGGCGCCCACGATGACCGCGCTGGCGCCGATCGTGCTCTGGAACTCGGTCATCCGCTGATCCTCGCTGCTAGACCGATCTGATATCCGACTGATATATCAGTTGGTACACTAGATTGCGTGGATTGGGGGGTCAAGCGATGAATTCGGAAGCCGGGCCTTCCGCGAGTGTGCTTGACCGCCCCGGTGAGCCGCTGTCCATGGCGGAAGCGGCGTACCGGGCGATCCAGGACCGGCTGATCAGGCTGGACATCCGGCCGGGCGCGCCGATCAACGAAGAGGAGCTGTGCCAGCGCCTGGGGCTGAGCCGGACCCCCGTTAGGGAGGCGGTCAAGCGGCTCGAGCACGAACGGCTGGTCGTCGTCTACCCGCGCCGGGGAACGTTCGCGACCGAGATCAACGTCACCGACCTGACCTACATCCTCGAGATCCGCGAGGTGCTTGAGCCCGCGGCCGCGGCCAGTGCCGCCAGGCACTCGACGGCCGCCGACCGGGCCGCCTTCCGCGCGCTCGCCGGCGAGCTGGCGGCCGAGACGGCGCTGGGCGAGCGGCCGGACGAGCTGATGACGCTGGACATGCGGATCCACCGGACCGTCTACGCCGCGACCCGCAATCCCTATCTCGAGGACACCCTGATCCGCTACGGCAACCTGGCCACCCGGATCTGGTGCCTGTTCCTTGACCGGCTGGAAGGCATGGCGGCCCACGTCAACGAGCACGCCGAGCTTCTCGCTGCGCTGACCGACGGCGAGGCCGGCCGAGCCGCCGAGATCGCGCGACGGCACGTCATCGAGTTCGACAAGGCGATCCGGGCAGTCATCTAGGACGGCAGCCGCCGGTGCGCGTCCGGGTCCCGGCGGGCCCGCCCGCCGCGCGCACTGGCGGTGGGGCGCACAGCGCCAAGCCTATTGGTGGCGGTGCCCCCCGCGCTAATAGCCGCCGGGTTCTTGCCGGCCTGGCGGCACGCGAGCGCGTGCCCGGCGCAGGCGATCCGCTACTCGACCGGGATCTCCTTGTTGATCAGGCCAAGGTCGATGCCCTGCCTCTTGCGGATGACCCTCGCGCCCACGTAGATCACGATCGCGAGCACGTACATGCCGGCCATGTAATACAGCGAGTCGTGGCTGTTCACGAAGTAGAGGTCGTTGCTGAGCCACTCGTAGAGGTTGAAGACGAGCAGGCCGATCGTGATCAGGCCGGCGAGCGGGACGATCGGCACGCCGAGCAGCTTGACCCGGCTGGCCGGCGAGGCCCGCCACAGGTCGGGCTTCACGAACGGCAGCAGGACCACGGCGATCGCGCTGAACAGGTACGTCACCGCGATGACCAGGGTCGCGTCAAGCGTGTAGGACCGGAACGTGGTCGAGTACGCGTACACGGCGCCCAGCCCGGCCGCCGGGAGCAGCATCAGGATCAGCGAGTAGACCGGGACCTTGCGCTTCTCCGAGACCTCCGCGGCCCGGTCGGGAAGCACCCGGTCGAAGGCGGCCGCGAAGATGACCCGCGTCGAGGACAGGAACAGGGTGCCGACCCAGGCGAAGAACCACAGGCTCAGCACGAGGATCAAGATGACCTGGAAAGCCGTGTTGTGCACCAGCCAGGCGGCGAACATGAACGGGTACGGCCAGATGCCGAACTGCGGCGTGACGTTGTAGTCCAGGGAGTTGAGGTTCTGGTAGAAGCCCCAGCCGATGGTCTTGTCGACCAGCAGGAAGAAGATGACCGTGCACAGCACCGTGATCCACAGGCCCACGAACATGCCGGTGAAGACGCGGCGGAAGTCGCTGGCGCCGCGGATCTCGCCGTAGAGGGTCGCGCCCCAGTTAGGCCACAGGATGAAGAACATCATCGCGGGCACGAGCAGCATCGTCGGGCCGAGCGGGCCGAAGCTGAACGGCGAGGTGGTGTACCCGGCCTTCGCGGCCGCGGTGTTGGTCGCGTTGTACGCGTTGTTCACCCCGAACAGCTGCTTGCCGTACAGGTTGAACGAGTTGACGAAGTCCGTGTGGCTGCTGACCAGGAGCAGGATCACGATGACCGCGAACCCGATCATGCCGCCGAAGAAGCACCACTTCTGGACCTTGGCGTAGCCTCCCATGCCCAGGGAAACGAGCAGGCCGGCGATCACCACGGTGATCAGCGTCACCACGAAGATCCCGGTGTCCGTCCCGAACCACGCCGCGCCGCCCGCCGGCCAGGTCCACTTGAGCGTCGCCCAGATCGGCTCGAACAGCTGGACCGACAGGATGTTCCCGTAGATCGGCGCCCATAGCCACAGGATGAACCACCACCCGGTGGCCGCCATCACGAAGCCGATGCCGCTGCCGAGGATCCGGCTCTGCCAGACGTAGTCACCGCCCGCCCGCGGGATCGTGACGATCAGGCCGGAGTAGGCGATCACCAGGAACGAGACCCAGACGGCGGAGATCAGGACCGCGGTCAGCATCTGGCCCTTGGGGAACGCCGGCCCGGCGAAGGTGAACTCGTACAGCCCGAGCGTGACGAAGTTGGTCGACAGGCACGCGTAGATGATGGTGTCCCGCACCGACCAGCCGCGAACAAGGCCGGTGGCCTTGCGCAGGAAGAGGGTCGGGGTCTCGCTGCCAACCGCGTCAGTTGCCATGCTCATCTCCGGGGGTGGGGAGGGGCGTGTTGGGACTAACCGTTCACCAGCAGGTACTTGCTGACTTTGCCTTTCCTGGCGTCCAGTTCCAGCACGGCGCCCTGCAGCACGCCGTCCCCGTAGACGCTGCCGGGGTTGATGGCCAGGGTGCGGCCCATTCGCTTGACGGCGCGGCTCTCATGGATGTGCCCGTGCACCGACAGCATCGGCTGGTAGCTGTTGATGGCGTCCCTGACCGCGGTCGAGCCGACCGCCTTCATCACCGCGCCGCCGTGTATCGGGCGCAGCGTCTCGTCGAGCGCCGGGGCCTCGTCAAGGCCGGTGCCGTAGGGCGGCGCGTGGAAGTTGAAGATGGCCCGCCCCAGGTCAGGGAGCTGGCTGACCGCCGCGTCGATCTTCGCCTTGAGCTCGGCTTCCGGAGCCTCGCGGAACGTGTTCCACGGCGTCGGGTTGGTCCACCCCATCGACACCAGGTGGAAGCCGTCCAGGTCCAGTGCCTTGCCCTCGCCGAAGTCGACGCACGGCGACGCCTCGATGAGGTCATCGATCTCGAAGAAGTCGTCGTTGCCGCCGTTGAGGACGCACGGGATCTTCCCGCCGCCGAGCTTGGTGTCGGCCATGTCCAGCCACCGGTCAAGCGAATGGAGCATCTCGGCGGAGAACCGGCGGTCCACCGCGCCCTCCTCCGCGCTGAGCACCTGCAGTTCATCCGGGGTGACCACGGCCGGGTAGAAACCGCTGTTGCGGATCCGCTTCTCGACGTTCTCAAGTTCCGCCCGGGTGTCCATCCGGATCGTCTCGCCGCGGACCACGGCCTGCCAGTAGCCGCCCCGCGCGACGATCGGGACCATGGCCTTGCCTGTGACGTCCCCGCCGAGCACGACGAGGTCGGCCTTGTAGAAGGCGGCCGAGTTCAGGAATTTGCGCCAGCACACTTCGGAGCCGTGGATGTCGGTAGCGAAGAAGACCTTCATCTGACCACCCAACGCCTTCCTTGGCGCCCGTGGCACACGCAACTCGCATGCGTCCTGTGCAACGGTGTAACACCCGGCCAAAACCCCGTCAAGCCCCGCGGACCGGATAAGTCCTGTTAGTGCGCCACTTCCTCGGGAAGCTCGTACCAGCGGACCCGGTCACCGACATTCGAGCGGAGCTTCCACTTGACGCTCTTCGGCGCGGAGTTCGCGACGTCGAGCAACAGCCGCGCCTGGGCGAGCGGATCGTGGCGCGGCGCGGACGGGACTAGCCCAGGATTGGCCTCGATCACGGCGGGCAGCTTGGTCAGGTTCCCTGTGACCGTCCGCCACCAGCCCCAGTCCGCGCCGAGCACCTGCCCGAACCGCACGGTGTCGATCACCGGCGGGTCGGCCTCACCGGTCCCAAGCGGCAGCGCGGACAGCAGGTGCACGATGTCCCTGGCGTCCTTCTCGTTCAGTTCGACGATCTGCAGCTTGGACAGCAGCAGGTCCACCGCGTCCACGGTGTACGGCAGCCGGCCGAAGGAGGGGCGGAAATCGAGCGTGTGGCACATGGTCAGCCGGTCCACCATCACGTCGACCGGGCGCCCTGACGGCGCGGTGAAGTACATCTGCCTGTCGCCGTTGAGGTTGTTGAACCGCCGGTCCGGCTCGCACCCGTTCTTGGCCAGCCAGTCGGCGACCTTCTTGCGCTCCTTGGACAGGCAGGCGAAGTCGATGTCCTGGTCGCGGCGCAGCCGCGGCGGGAAGTCCGGGCAGAGCACCCGCACCCCGAGACCGCCGAGCAGCTTGAGGCCAAGGCCCGCCTCCGCGGCGGCGCGGGCCAGCCCGAGGGCCTCGGGAAGGGGGTCGTGCGGCGATCCTACGGTCACCTGATCAGTGGCTTCGGCCATGGCCTGAGTATGCCACGCGACAGCGATCGCGGACCGTTGACGCGGAACCGGCAATCTGGTCATTCTGATCGCATGGCCACGACCTTGGTTGCGACCGGCGCAACCTACCCGTCCGCGGAGCGGGTGCTCGCCCTGCTGGCAAGCTTTGAGGACGGCCGCCCGGAACTGTCCGTCACGGACATAGCCGCGTCGCTTGGGGTGCACAAGTCAACCGCCTCCCGGCTGGCGGCAACCCTGGAGCGGGCCGGATTCCTGGCCCGCTCGGGCAGGCGCTACCGGCTCGGCGTGGAGATCATCCGGCTGGGCACGCTCGCCCTGCGCAGCGCCGACATCGTCGGCGCGATGCGGCCGGCCATGGAAAAGCTCTCCCAGCTGACCGGGGAGACGATCAACCTGGCCGTGCCGGCCCGCCCCGACGTCCTGAACATCGCGGAGGTGCCGAGCACCTACATCCTCAGCTGCTCCGGCGGCTGGATCGGGCGCCGCACCAAGCCGCATGCCGTCGCCAACGGCAAGGTGCTGCTTGCCTTCGGCGCCATCCCCGTGCCAGCGCACCTGGAGCGGTACACCGAGCACACGATCACCGACCTGGCGGCACTGGAGGCCGAGCTCGCGACGGTGCGCCGCGACGGGTACGCCAAGGCGGTCGCCGAGCTTGAGGACGGGCTTGTCGCGGTCGCCGCCCCGGTGTTCGGGGCCGACGGCGGGTGCGTGGCCGCGCTGTCGATCTCCGGCCCGGCCTACCGGATGCCGCCGGCGAGCCTGGACGAGCTGGGACGCCTCTGTGCCAGCTGCTGACGGCGGGCGCCGCTGACATGGATGAGTACCTGCTGTGCGTGGGCGGGCAGTGGCGGCCCGGCCGCTCCCCCGCGGTCCCCGCGGTCAGCCCGGGCTCGGGCGAGACGTTCGCCATCGTGGCGACCGCCGACCGGGCCGACGTGGACGACGCCGTGCAGGCGGCCGCGCGGGCCTGGCCGGCCTGGGCGGCCCGCTCGCCGTTCGAGCGTGCCGCCTGGTGCGAGCAGGTGGCGGCGCGGATCACCGCGCGGCGCGACGAGCTTGCCCGGCTGCTGACCCTGGACCAGGGCAAGCCGCTGGCCGCGGAGGCCTACGACGAGGTGGGCGAACTCGCCGAGTACTTCGCGATGGCGGCCGCGGACGCCCGCCGGCTTGACGGCGCCTTCCCGCCGTCCGCCTCCGCCCGCCGCCGGGTGATCACCGCCAGGGTTCCGCTCGGCGTGGTCGGCGTGATCAGCCCGTGGAACTGGCCGTACACGATGGGCGCCGAGCTGTTCGCCCCCGCGCTCGCCGCCGGGAACGCGGTCGTGTGGGTGCCGGCCCCGACGACGACGGCCTGCTGCGCGCTGCTCGCCGAGATCATCACGGGGACGGGCCCCCCAGACGGCGTGTTCAGCTTCGTGCCTGGCCCGGGGCCTGTGGCGGGGGACGCGCTGGCCGCCCACCCAGGCGTGCAGGCGGTGGGGTTCATCGGCTCGGTGGCCACCGGCGGGCTGGTCGCCGCGCGGTCCGCGGGCAAGACCCAGCTGCTTGAGCTGGGCGGCAACGGCCCGCTGGTGATCCTGGACGACGCCGACCTCGAGCTGGCCACCGAGGCGGCGCTCGAGGCCGCCTACTTGTGCGCCGGGCAGAGCTGCACGGCCGGCGAGCGCTTCCTCGTGCACGCGGCGGTGCGGGCCGAATTCACCGAGCGGGTGGTCGCCGCCACCGCCGGCCGGGTGCGGCTTGGCGACCCGTTCGATCCGCGGACCACGATGGGGCCGCTGAACAACGAGGCGACCGCGGCGAAGTTCGACCGGCACGTAGCGGACGCGGTGGCCCGCGGTGCGACGCTGTGCTGCGGCGGCAGGCGGGGCGCGGCGGCGGGCTTCCCGACCGAGCTGTACGCCGAGCCCACCGTGCTCGACGGGGTGACGCCGGACATGGAGATCGCGGCCGAGGAAACGTTCGGGCCTGTGGTGCCCGTCATCGAGGTCGCGTCCGCGGCGCAGGCGCTCGAGCTGGCCAACGCCGCGCCGTTCGGGCTGACCATGGCGGTGTTCACCGCCGACCTGGAGCGCGGCCTGGCCTTCGCCGAGCAGGCCAGGGCCGGGTGGGTGAACATCAACGCGTCGACGAACGTGTGGGAGTCGCACCTGCCGTTCGGCGGACGAAGCGGGTCGGTGAGCGGGCGCGGGCGGGTTGGCGGCCGGTTCGCGATGGAGACCTTCACCGAGCCCAAGACGATCCTGTACCCGGCGCCGGAGCTGGGTAAGGGGGGTGGCTAGCCGGAGCTGGGAGGTGGCAGGGGGTTAGTTAGCCGGAGGCGGCCGGGCAGCTCTGGTCAGCCGTCCGCTGGCGCCGGCCGTGCGCCGTGCCGGTAGAACTCGGCGTGCTCCGGCGGGAGCGGGGTGTTGCCGAGGATCAGGTCGGCCGACTTCTCGGCCACCATCATCACCGGGGCGTAGATGTTGCCGTTGGTGATGTACGGCATCACGGAGGCGTCCACGACGCGCAGCCCGTCCAGGCCGTGGACCCGCAGCGTGGCCGGGTCGGTGACCGCGTCCGGGCCGGTGCCCATCTTGGCCGTGCAGGACGGGTGCAGCGCGGTCTCCGCGTCGCGGCGCACCCAGTCGAGCACTTCCTCATCGGTTGCGACGTCCTTGCCGGGGGAGAGCTCGCCCGCGTTGAACTCGTCGAACGCGGGCTGGTTCAGGATGTGCCTGGTGATCCGGATGGCCTCGCCCCATTCCCGCTGGTCGGTGGGGGTGGACAGGTAGTTGAACCGCAGTGCCGGATGGACCTGCGGGTCGCGGGAGGTGATCCGCACCGAGCCGCGGGAGTCGGAGTACATCGGCCCGATGTGCACCTGGTAGCCGTGCCCGCTGGCCGGCTGGGAGCCGTCGTAGCGGATCGCGATCGGCAGGAAGTGGTACATCAGGTTCGGGTACGCGACGACGTCGTTGCTGCGGATGAATCCGCCGCCCTCGAAGTGGTTGGTGGCGCCCGGCCCGCTGCGCAGGAAGAGCCACTTAGCGCCCACGATGGGACGGTTGCGCAATTTCAGCGCCGGCGCCACGGACACCGGCTGCTTCGACCCGTACTGCACGTAGACCTCGAGGTGGTCCTGCAGGTTCTCGCCCACGCCGGTCAGGTCGGCGGTGACGTGCACGCCCAGCGGGCCGAGCAGGTCCGCCGGGCCGACCCCGGACAGCTGCAGCAGCTGCGGGGTGTTGATCGCGCCGCCGCAGCAGATGATCTCCCCGCCCCGGACCAGGCGGGACAGCCCGCCGCTGCGGGCGCCCCGGGCGCCCCGGGCGCCCCGGGCGCCCTGCCGGAACTCCACGCCCACCGCCCGCTTTCCCTCGAAGAGGATCTGTGTCACGAACGCGCGGCAGATCACCGTCAGGTTTTTTCTCGACATGACCGGGTGCAGGTACGCCCGGGCCGCGCTCAGCCGGCGCCCGCGATGGATGTTGCGGTCGAACGGCGCGAAGCCTTCCTGCTGGTACCCGTTGACGTCCTTGGTCAGCGGGTAGCCGGCCTGCCTGACCGCTTCGAAGAAGGCCTGGAACAGCGGGCTGGTGGCCGGACCGCGCTCAAGCACAAGCGGCCCGTCCCCGCCGCGGAACTCATCGGCGCCGGCGAGGCAGGTCTCCATCTTCTTGAAGTAGGGCAGGCAGTGCGCGTAGTCCCAGTCCGCCATCCCCGGGTCGGCGGCCCACCGCTCGTAGTCCAGCGGGTTGCCGCGCTGGAAGATCATCCCGTTGATGCTGCTCGATCCGCCGAGCACCTTGCCCCGCGCGTGGTAGATGCGGCGCCCGTTCAGGTGCGGCTCGGGCTCGGACTCATACCCCCAGTCATAGAACCGGTTGCCGATCGGGAACGTCAGTGCCGCCGGCATGTGGATGTAGACATCCCACGGGTAGTCGGGCCGGCCGGCTTCGAGCACAAGCACCTGGTTCGCCGGGTCGGCGGACAGCCGGTTCGCCAGCGCACTGCCGGCCGAGCCGCCGCCGACGATGATGAAGTCGTACTGCGGGTAAGCCATCACACCTCCTCGCGGCGGCCAGTTAACCGGGTTAAGCGGAGGTCTGCGGCAGGCGCGACGGATCGTTCGGGATAAAAGTCATTACTCCCTGCTCACGGAGGATGTGTTCGCTGATCGCGCCGAGGGCGCGGAACTCCTCCGGTGTGAGCACGTCGACGAGCAGGCTGCGGACCGCGGCGACGTGGCCGGGCGCGGCGGCGACCACCTTCGCCCAGCCGTCCTGGGTGAGCACGGCGTTGATGTAGCGCCCGTCGCCCGGGCAGGTCTCGCGGCGGACCAGGCCGCGGGTTTCCAGCCGGCTGACCACGTGCGAGAGCCGCGACAGCGAGCCGCTCGCCAGCGCGGCAAGATCGCTCATCCGCAGGGTCCAGCCCGGGGCTTCTGACAGGTTCGCCAGCACGAGGTACTCGAAGTGGCTGATGCCCGCGTCTTTTTGCAGTTGCGCCTCGATCGCGGCAGGAAGCCGGAAGAGCAGCGCGATGAACGGGCGCCAGGCCACCTGCTGCTCCGGGGTCAGCCAGTTCGGCTCATTACTCATCAGTCACATCATATAGTTGACGCTTCAAGCCCCGTCGCGTGCACGACCCGGGTGACGGCTTCGGCCTCCCACCCGGGGGCCATGATATGCACGCCGCTGACACCGGGCACCTCACGCAGCGCCGTGATCACGTCGGCGGCGACCGCCACGCCCGCTTCCTTCGCTTCGTCGCCGGTCAGGCCGGCGAGCCGGGCGAAGGTCGCGTCGTCGACCTCGACGCCGGGGATGTTCTTGTGCATGTGCTCCAGGGCCCTGCTGCTGCGCGGCGGCATGACGCCGACGAGGACGGGGATGCCGGCCACCGTGCCGCCTTCCACGAGCGGCGCGAACCAGCTGGCGAAGCGGGGCACGTCGTAGACGATGTTGGACTGGAAGAACTGGGTGCCCGCGACGATCTTCGCCTCGATCTTCTCCCCGGTGTCGACCAGCGGGTTCATGGCGCTCGCGACGTAGAAGCCGGTCGGCGTGCCGAGGGTCTCCCCGGCGGCGAGCCGGCCGTCGTTGAGCTGCCTGATGAGCCTGACCAGGCCCAGGGAGTCCAGGTCCGACACCTTCGTCGCCAGGTCGGCGTACTTGCCGACCTTCAGCGGGTCGCCGGAGAGCGCGAGGATGTTCCGCACGCCGAGCGCCCAGGCGGCCAGCAGCTCGGACTGCAGCGCCATGATGTTCCTGTCGCGGGTGGTGACCTGCATGATCGGCTCGAGGCCCTCCTCGATCATCCAGGTCGCGGCGGCCAGCGGGGCGACCTTGACCGTCGCCGCCGCGTTGTCGGTCACGTTGGCGGCCGCGACCAGGCCTTTGAGCTGCGCGGCCGTGCGGCGTACGGGCTCGGCGACCGGATCCGCGGGCGGGTTGAGTTCCGCGGTGACCGAGAAGGTGCCCGCGGCCAGTGCGTCGCGAAGGGTCATAGCTATCCGGATCTCCCTCCCTCCCGGCTGGCGAGCCTTCGCCGTCGGGAGCAAGACGTGCGGCGGAGCCGCCAAGCCTCGTTGACGTCTCAACCCTTATTACCGTTAACGAAACTGCGGCACCTTCTGATTCTCAATCCTGACGCCGCGACACGGAAGTGTTCCGTCACACAACGGTTGAGCC
>JASHPP010000633.1 GCA_030038035.1 Trebonia sp. | reverse complement strand
GGCCGGCCGGACTGCGACCGGACCGACGGAAGGCGCAGGCGAGCGCGGGACTGGCTGTCCTCACCCCAGACCTCCAGCTCGAGCTGCGTGAGGTTGTTGAGCCGGAAGAAGCGAGTCCGGTCGAAGGAACCCGTCTCGCTGAGGCCGGCGCCGGTCAGGCCGCGCGCGATGATGTCGGTCAGTTCGGCAGGGCTGCGGCTGCTCGTCACGCTGAGCGACGTGCGCACGGTCGCGTTCGACGCCTTGCGCGCGGAGGTCCGCGCCCTGCTCACCGCGAGCCGCGTAAGCCGCGGCAGGGCTAATGTCCGGACAAGCCCGGACACGAGCAGTCTTCGTCGTCGGCCTGACCGGCGCCCCCGCCCGGGGCCTGAGAGGGTGACGCTGGGGAGTCGGCCGGGTCCGTTCGGGATCATCACTGATTTTTTCTGGCGGGGGATGACGGGAGCCGCCAGCCGCGATTTCCTGTCAGCCCGGCTCCGGCTTGCGGGCCTCGATCAGGAAGCGGCGGGAGTGGGCGACGAACGGCCCTTCGGCCTGGATCCGCTCGTGCAGCGCCTTCAGGCGGGCGCGGTACTTCTCGACGGTGAAGTCCGGGACGAACCAGATCACCTTGCGCAGGAAGTAGACCATCGCCCCGACATCGAAGAACTCCATCTTCAGCTCGGCGGTCCGCAGGTCCACGACCTCCAGTCCGGCCTGCTCGGCCTCGGCCCTGGCCAGCCCGGGCTCGCGACCGCTTTCCCCGAGCGGCTGCGGGCCGAGGAAGAACTCGTAGACCTCGTGACCGGTGTCCGGGCCGACCTGCTGCGAGAAATAAGTGCCGCCGGGCGCCAGGACGCGGGCGATCTCGCCCCAGTGGACCGTCACCGGGTGCCGGCTGGTCACCAGGTCGAACGTGCCGTCGGCGAACGGCAGCGGCGGCTCGTCCTCGTCGGCGACCACGACCACGCCCTTGGCGCGCAGGTTCTCCTGAGCGCGCTTGACGTTCGGCGGCCACGACTCGGTGGCGACCATGGCCTTGCCGGCCCGCTGCGGGACCCCGGCCAGCACCTCGCCGCCGCCGGTCTGGATGTCCAGCGCGAGCGCGGCCCGGCCGATCCGCTCGCCCATCAGCTTCTGGTAGCCCCAGGGCGGGCGCTCCTCGGTGGCGCGGCCATCCAGCCAGGAGAAATCCCAGCCGGCGACGTCGACGGCGGCGGCCTCCGCGATCAGTTCCCCGAAGCTATTGCCCATCACCTATCTGCCCGTCTGCCCGTCTGCCCGTCTCCCTGCGGACTGCCTGAGCGGCGTTAACCGGGACATTTGCCTCGCCATCCTTATGGCGGCCAGCGGCGGCACGGCGCCGGGAATCATTACCGTTCATGTTTAATTCGTTATTAGTTCATCTTTTGTTCATCTTAGGTTAGCCTTTCCGGGTGACCGCGATCAGCTTCCAGGCAGCCGCCATCCTGACCGGCGCGCCGCTGGGCGGGGAGGGATGGCTTCAGGTCGGCGAGCTGGGCCTGGCCCTGGGCTTGTCGGCGTGCATCGGGCTGGAGCGGGAGATCCGGCAGAAGAACGCCGGGCTGCGCACCCACACCCTGGTCGGGCTGGGTGCGGCGCTGTTCATGCTGGTGAGCAAGTACGGCTTCAGCGACGTCATCGAGACCCAGCGGATTGTGCTTGACCCGTCCCGGATGGCCGCCCAGATCGTCTCGGGCATCGGGTTCATCGGTGCCGGGCTGATCTTCGTCCGCCGCGATTCCGTCCGGGGCCTGACCACGGCCGCGTCGGTCTGGGTCACCGCGGCGATCGGCTCGGCCGCCGGGGCGGGCCTGCCGATCCTGGCAGCCGTGGCCGCCGGCGCCTACCTGGTGATCGTGGCGCTGGCCTTTCCCGCCCTCACCCGCCGCCTGCCCCGGTCCGCGACCGCGGTCTCCTCGCTGCGCATCCGCTACCTTGACGGCCGCGGCGTGCTGCGGCGGCTGCTCCAGGCCGCGACATCTGCCGGATTCACCATCGACGAGGTCTCCGCCGACCCGGTCGGCCGCCCCGCCGCAAGCGGGCCAGGCCCGCAGACGCGCGACGGCAAGCCCTTCGTCGAGGTGACACTGCAGGTCCACGGAAAGCAGCCGGTCAGCGAGCTCGCCGCCGTCCTGTCCGGCATCGACGACGTCGACATCGTCCGCCTCAACGACGCCAACGCCGTCAGCGACTAACGCCGGCACCGCCCCGCCCCGGGAGCCAGGTCACCCCGATCCCGTCACCGAGCCGGACGGGGGTTCTCGACCGAGGACGCCGCGGGCTCATCGACTGGCGCCTCGCGAAGGTTCCAGGCTCGTCCTCGCTGTAGCAGGATCACGATCGCCCAGTAGACGAGGCCGATCCCCATCGTGATGAGGGTCACCTGGATAAGGAGCCTCGTCTGCTGGGTGAACGCGTAGCCCAGACTCGCGAGCGCGAGGAGCGGGGGTAGCGGCCACAGCGGCATCTTGTACGAGGCGTGGGCGGTGGCCCGCGTCAGGCGCGCGGCGACGGCGGCGACGGCGATCAGCGCGTAGTCGGCGACCAGGCTCGCGCCCGTCAGGTTCGCGAGCGTCGTCAGGCTGACGGTGAGGCACATCACCACGCCCACGACGCCGAGGAGCGCCGTTGACGCGGTGCCCCGTGGAGCCAGACCAGCCAGACACAGCCTCGATTAGTTTAAACAGTATTTATAGTTTAAACTGTGACTGACATCGTGCCGACAGGGAGGATGCGTCATGACCTACGTGATCGGGGAACCGTGCGTGGATGTGCTGGACCGGGCCTGCGTGGAGGAGTGCCCGGTGGACTGCATCTACGAGGGCGAGCGGATGCTCTACATCCACCCGGACGAGTGCGTCGACTGCGGGGCGTGTGAGCCCGTGTGCCCGGTGGAGGCGATCTACTACGAGGATGACCTGCCCGGCCAATTGCAGGTGTACGCCGGGGAGAACGCGCGGTTCTTCGCCGAGCCGCTACCCGGCCGCGCCGAGCCGCTCGGCTCACCGGGCGGCGCGGCCAAGCTCGGCGTGGCAGGTGCCGACACGCCGTTTGTCGGCGCCCTCCCACCGCGGGGGTAGTCGCCCCGAGTGCCGATGGATCTGGAGGAGGCCGGATGACGGTAGCCGGTTACGGGGCACCTG